>JAIXUZ010000092.1 GCA_027483285.1 Bacteroidota bacterium | reverse complement strand
GAAAGGTATGTATCTTTCGGCAATGATAAAAAGGCTTGCATTACCAATTTGTATTGTGTTGCTGGTGGCTATGCACCTTCCTTTTTTACAAGCCGACCCGGATGGCCTGTTAGCCTGGGGCAGCCGCGGCGCGTACACCGATGAAGGCCTTTATACCAGCCAGGTACGCAACTATATAAACCATGGCAGTTTTAATATAAATGAAACTGACGGTGTTGCCAAAGCCCCCTTATTTTCGGCCTACCTCCTACCCTTCTTCGCCCTGTTGGGCGCACACCTTTGGGTGGCACGGCTAGCCATTTTACTATTCTTTGCTTTTACACTGTACTGTTTTAGCCGCAAACATATAACACAACAATACCAACCCTTTGCAATAGGTATTATTGGCTTGCAGTACATGGTGTTTACCTACAGCCATTTTGCTATGGCTGAGATGTTGGCAGCATCGTGCATCATCTGGATTTTGCATTACTACCTAGCCTATGTAAAAACAGGAAGTAACATAGCAATAGCATATGCAACGTTGTTTGGTATGGCTACCGTTTTAGTTAAAACAAACCACCTATATGTAATGGGTATTTTACCTGCTGTATTGGGTATTACACTGCTATTGAGTATTATTAAAACCAGAATAGCCATACGCCAGAATGCTGTTGCTTTAGGCCTATCATTAGGCACTACCATAGCATCGGCCTTACTTACAATTCTGATTATTTACCTTCCTAATAAAGCTTTGTACCAAAAAATATACAACCAGGAAGTGAGTGGGAAGTTTGAGCCCACATTTACCCAGCTAATAGACCGTGCTGGCTTTAACTGGAGCATGATTGCGAATGCACCTGTATTAGTAATTTCTATTATAATACTTGTAGTGGCTTTACTATTATTGCTATTAAGCCGTAGCACTTATTTTAAAGGGGTTTTAAAACATAATAGCGACCTAAATGCCATAATGTTTTGCTTTGTATGGTTGATTATCGAGCTGCATAAGCTACCTGTGTTAAACCTACCCAGCCGCTATTTGGTAGCCACGTTTTTAGCAAGTAGCATGCTGACAATGCTACTGCTTGAACAACTGGCATTTACCCGTCTTAAACAAGTTGGGCTAATACTATCAATATTGATAGTATTTATTGGTGTAGTAAATTCCGCACAGGCCAGCGGCAGGCGCAGCTTTGTTATTAAAGAACTTAACACCTACGTAGCTAACAAAGCGAACCCAAACAGAGTTATGCTTGGCACTTGGGCTGCTACTGCATGCTGGGAAAGTAAAAACATAACCATGCCTGTATGGGAGAATTACTTTAACGACCATGATTTTATGGAAAAACACCAACCGCAGGCTATAATAACAGAGTTTGACGAGCGCGATGCCGGGTATATATTTACCAAGCGGGGCGTTGATTTAAAAGCCCTAAGCGACTCCGCGAGCGACTTTAAAATTGATGAATGGCAGGTACGAGTAAGTTGGCTCAAAAACTAAAGCCCCAGACGAAAACGCCGGGGGCTTACTATATCTGAAAACCAGGTTTTATTACTTCTTAGCCTTAGCAGCTTCAGTAGCAGCAGCCATAGCAGCACGGGTAGTGTTAACACTTACCAATACAACGTTTGGAGCAGCAAGTATAGTAACGTTTTCAAGCTTAATGTCTTGAATTTTAACAGACTGGCCAATGTTAAGGTCAGAAATGTCAACGTTAATTGAATCAGGTAGATTAGCAGGTAATGCCTTAACCCTTACTTTACGGGTTTTAACAACCAACTTACCACCGCTACGAACACCTACTGAGTTACCGGTAACCTTAACAGGAACGGCAATAGAGATAGGGTTAGCATCATTAATGGCAAGAAAATCGGCATGGATTAACTCATCACTAATTGGGTGAAACTGAGTATCTTGTAGCGTAGCCCTGTAGTTTTTGCCATCAATAGCTAAATCGATAGTAAATACCTCAGGAGTAAAAAGAACCTTTTTGAACTCACGAGAGTCAGCAGAAAAATGAATTTGATCTGTAGCACCGTAAAGTACGCAAGGAACGTTACCTGCAAGACGAACTGCTTTGGTATCTTTTTTACCTAAACCTGTGCGGGGCGTTCCGCTAATTGTTGCTGTTTTCATTTTAAAAATTATATCTAAATGATAATGTATTCTTATTTATAAATTATACTACAAATGTAGAACTAATTGATTCGTAATTATGCACCCTTTCAATCACATCAGCAAACAAACCTGCTACTGATAGCACTTTAATTTTAGAAGTGTCTTTACCTTCTTTTAATGGTATAGTATCAGTAACTACAAGCTCCGTAAGCTTAGAGTTGGCAATATTTTCGTAAGCGGTACCTGATAATACAGCGTGAGAGCATATAGCCCTAACACTTAACGCACCTTTCTCCATCAACATATCTGCCGCTTTACAAAGTGTACCACCTGTATCAATAAGGTCGTCAATAAGTATTACGTTTTTACCTTCTACATCGCCAATAAAAGTCATGCTCTCTATAACGTTAGCAGCCTTGCGTTGCTTATAACAAATAGCCATACCTACACCTAAAAACTTAGAGTAAGCATTGGCACGGCGGCTACCACCCATATCAGGAGCAGCAATTACCAAATTATCAATATTTAATTCTTTTAGATAAGGTATAAAAATGGCTGAACCATATAAATGGTCTACTGGAACGTCAAAGAAACCCTGTATCTGGTCTGCATGCAGGTCCATAGTCATTACACGGGTTACACCGGCTGCAGTTAACAGGTTGGCAACCATTTTAGCGCCAATAGAAACGCGGGGCTTATCCTTACGGTCTTGGCGGGCAAAACCAAAGTAAGGGATAACCGCTACAATTTGGCGGGCAGATGCTCGGCGAGCCGAATCTATCATCAACAAAAGCTCGAACAGGTTATCCGTAGGAGGAAAAGTTGACTGCACAATAAACACATCGCATCCGCGTACCGACTCTTCAAACGAGGGTTGGAATTCGCCGTCGCTAAAACTCAATATTGATGCCTTCCCCAATTCAACTCCGCCAGCATAGTTTGAAGCTATCTGTTCGCCGAGGTATCGGGTAGCCCTTCCGGTAAAAATTTTTACCCGGTAAGGTATAAATGGCTGATTAATAAGTGTTGACAACAGCTTTGTTTTTTAATTAAAAAACCGGTTCCCCATTAGAAAAACCGGATTTTTTGTGGTCCCGTAGGGAGTCGAACCCCAAACCTTCTGATCCGTAGTCAGATGCTCTATCCAATTGAGCTACGGAACCAACAACTTTCCATTTAAGGGCTGCAAAAGTAGTAATTAATCTTTAAACAGCATAATTATTTAGAAGAAAATTTAAACTATTTTCCTTCTTTATCCTTAGGGGTGCCTTTAGATATAGTATTACGCATATCTGTATCGGCCTGTATGTTTTGCATTTTGTAATAATCAAAAACACCTAAATTGCCGTTCCTAAAGGCTTCTGCCAATGCTTTTGGCACTTCGGCTTCTGCTTCAATTACCTTTGCACGGGCCTCTTGTGCTTTTGCTTTCATTTCCTGCTCAAGGGCAATAGCCATGGCGCGACGCTCTTCTGCTTTTGCCTGGGCAATGTTCTTATCGGCATTAGCCTGGTCCATTTGTAATTTAGCGCCAATGTTAATACCAACATCTACGTCGGCAATGTCAATAGAAAGGATTTCGAAAGCGGTGCCGCTGTCTAAGCCTTTTGCCAATACTACTTTTGATATAGAATCAGGGTTCTCCAATACCAGTTTGTGCGAATCGGCAGAACCAATAGAGGTAACAATACCCTCGCCCACACGGGCAATAATGGTTTCCTCGCCTGCGCCGCCAACCAAACGGTTGATGTTTGCACGCACAGTAACTTTGGCTTTAGCAATAAGCTGGATACCATCTTTTGCCACAGCGGCAACGGGTGGTATATTAATAACACGTGGGTTTACCGACATTTGAACGGCCTCAAACACATCGCGGCCTGCTAAGTCGATAGCTGTTGCTGTTTTAAAATCCAAGGGTATGTTTGCCTTGTCTGAAGAGATAAGTGCGTTAACAACGCTCTGTACGCGCCCACCGGCAAGATAATGTGCCTCCAGTTCATCGCGGGTAATGGTTAAACCTGCTTTGGTAGAGTTAATCATAGCGGTAACAATAATCCCTGGCGGAACTTTACGCCAGCGCATAAATATTAACTGAAGTAGCGATACACGAACACCCGAAAGAATTGCTGAGAACCAAAGACCTACGGGAATAAAGTAAAAAAGAATCCAAAGCCCTATAAGACCTCCGACTATAATGGCTATTAAAATACCTGCACTTGCTTGCATTTGATTATACTGTTATTGGTTTAACTATTATTTGATTTTTTGAGACTGCAACAATAGTGATTTTTGTTGTAGCATCGACAAATTCACCGTTAGTTGTTACTTCATAATATTCACCATTAAACTCGCCCTTACCCATTGGGGCTAAGCGAGATACCGCAATACCTATGGTACCAACGGCTAAAACCTTTGGGTCGAACGTGTTTACCTGGCCTGTTAGTTTTTTATGTAGGGTAAACCTGTTCCAAGTTCCGGCTCTAAAGGCCATTACAACGGCAGCTATGGTTACAACCGATGATCCGCCTAAGACATACAGTCCGGTTGTAAGCCCATATAGCGAAAAGGCAACCCAAACACCTATTACCATAAGTATGCCTCCGGCAAAGCCCAAGACTGTGGTACCGGGCAGCACCAAAATTTCTAAAATAAGAAAGAGTAAGCCTAAAAGAAGGAGTAGTATAATGCCGGTTAGCGTCATACCCCAAAAGTACGTAAAGTAATGTTATTAAAGCACAAGTAGTTTCAATGCGCCATTCTCTTTGCTGCGCATTTTCTTTTCGTCGGCGGGGGTTTTATCTTTATACCCCATAAGGTGCAAAACACCATGGATGATAACCCTGTGCAACTCTGCCTCAAAAGTAGTTTTGTAGGTTTTGGCATTATCAGCCACACGGTCTATTGAAATAAAGATATCGCCTGAAAGGCGTTTACCCTCGGTATAATCAAACGTAATAATATCAGTAAAGTAATTGTGGTTAAGAAACTGCTTGTTCATATCGAGCAAATGTGCATCTGAACAAAAAATATAATTAATGGGGGCTATGGAGAACCCCTCGTTAGCAGCTACCTCTACAATCCATTGGCGGATAACCTGCTTGTTTTTTAATGTAAATTGAACGTCTTGAACCTGAAAGGCAATATCACGAACCATATTATTCTACTGCTACCTGGTGTAGTTTAAAGTCGAGCATAACTATACGACCTTTCTCTTCAAACTCAACATTGTCTGCCAGGTTGCGCATTAAAAATACGCCACGGCCATTTGGCTTTTCAATATTTTCCGGTGATGTTGGGTCGGGTACATCGTTATAATCAAAACCAACACCTTCGTCGGCTACAATAAAACGAATCCCATCATTTATAGCATCGCACTTAATAGATACGTGCTTTTCCATGTCGAACTTATTGCCGTGCTGTATAGCATTAGTAATTGCTTCAGTAAGGGCAACAAGCATGTTACCATACACATCTTCGTTAACGTAATATGGTGCGCTAAGTTCCTGAAGTAATTTCTCTACCAAAAGAACACTCTCTTGTGACGATGTAATGCGCACTTCTTGATGGTTGGTGGGTTGGGCGTGAGTAATTGTCTGCATCATAGGCGACATCGTTATTTTTTAATGTTGCGCTTGTCTCCGTTTCCGGGTAACGGTGCCTGAGCTGGCGGCACTGTTTTGGGGTTGGGCGCAACGGGTTGTTTGTTTTCAAAGTTGTTAAAGTAATCGGTAACCTTGGTGCGGTAAAATAAATTTAACGCTGGCGGTACTGTCTTTAATAACTCTGTTTCTTTTAATTTTTTCCTGTTATACTCAAAAAACAGCGAAGGGTTACTTAATGGTGAATCTTTTGGCTCTTTTGATTCACGTTTATCATCTTCATCGCGCTCTCTTTCGGACTTTTCAGCAACCAACAGGCGGGTTAAAATATCTTGCTGGCGTTTAAGTGTTTCTTCGGTTATGTTCTTGTTTACAATGTCTTTCTCCGTCTTCTCCATATCCTCCATTATCTTGCTAAGATTGCCCTTGTTACCGTTTTTACCGTCTTTATCAATCTGGTCGGCAAGGCCTTGCAACTGGCGACGGATAGACTCTTGCTGGGCCGCCATTTTAGCTAAGCCCTGGCTCATGCCTTTTTGGCCTCCCGGCTTTTTGCCATTCTCCATGCCATCTTTCATGTCTTTAATATCCTTGTTCAACTTCTCCTGCATTTTACGCATATCGCCGGCACTAGGCTTTTGCCCGGTTTTGCCCGGTTTTTTGCAGCTGCCTTTGCCCGACATTGACGATGGCATGCTTTGCTGCATCTGGTCGGCAACGTCGCTTAGCATTAATGCCAGGTTGTTTACTGCTGTCATAACAAACTGCTGGCGGTTGGTTGCCTGCGGAGTGGTACGGTCTTCTAATGCATTTATGGCTTTGCCCATATTGCTGTTAATGTCCGCAATTTCGCGGTTGATGATGGCGCTTATTTGCGGCACGCGTTTGCTTAACGCCAATAGGCTGTCTTCAATCATGCGGCCATCGTCTTTCAACTTTTTCTGGTCCTGCATAATTTTGTTGTACAGCGGATTGTTAATGTTTGTGGTACCAGTCCGGCTAATCAACTCTTCCTGATCAAACGATAGTTTAATAAGGTTCTCTAAGAGCTGGCGCAGCGATTTTAAATCTTCTTCGCTTTGCTCACCTTCCATATCGCCTTGCATCTTCTCCAGTTTATCGCTCATCTTCTGCATCTTGTCTGATGCTCCTTTTTGCGATTGAGCAGCTTTGCTGTTCTTTTTATTATCCAGGTTTTCTTTAGAGTCTTTCAGGTCCTTTTGAATATCTTCCTGATCGCCTTTAGGGTTTTCAAAATCGTTAGGGGTTTCAAGCTCCTTGTTTTTCTTTTCAAGGTCTTCCATTTCCTTTTTCAATTTATCAAACTCGTCATTTATCTTATCCTGCTTATCTTGGATATCTTTTTGCTCCTCGGGGGTATCAGCTTTTTTAGTATCTTCTGATAATTTGTCCTGCTCTTTAAAAAGGTCTTTTAAACGGTCAATGGTTTTTTGTAGCTTATCATCAAACTCCATGCGCTTAAACATCTCCAACGACCTGTCAAGTTCTTTTTCAATGTCCTTATTGGTCATTTTAAGCTCGTCCAACATTTTCTGCACCTTGTCTTTATCAAGGTTATCCATCATTTTTTGCAGGTCGTCCAGCATCTTTTGCAGGTCGGGCGTCATAATGTCGTCCAACAGTTTTTCCAGTTGCTGTTGCTTATCTAAAATACGTTGGTCTTCCTCGCTAAACGAATTGCTGTTTTGGTTTTTCTGGCTATTCTCTTTTTTAATATCATCCAGCTTTTTCTCCAGGTCTTTCTGCTTTTTCAGAATGTCTTGCAGCTTTTTCTTGTCTTCATAAGTCATTGTTTTTTTGTTCAACAACTTCTTATTCAACTCATCCAAATCTTTTTGCAGCCCTTTGGCATCTTTAATGCTTTGGCCCAAATCATCTTTAATCTCTTTGTTAGACTTATCAGTGCTTGCAGCAACATCAGCCAGGGTAGGCACGCGGAATACCATTTTGATGCTGCGCGATGATTTTGAACCATGCACCCCATCATTATCCCAAACCTCAAAGTAATATTCAAATGCATCGCCGGGATTAAGCGCCATGGTGTTTAAATCCCATAGGTAGTAAAACTCCGCAGCGGTGGTACCTTGAGTAAACGGCACATCTTTAGACGTAACAGCCCCTTTTGGGTTGCCACCCTCATCAACCGACACATAGTTAAATGTTAAACGGCGGAAACCATAATCATCTTTAGTAACCCCGTTAAAATACAAACGCTTTGGGTTAAGGGTATCTTTAAACTCCTGCGCGTCAATAGTTGGGTACTGGTCGGGTACTACGCTAATGCTATAACGAACCGAATCGCGGTTGCTCAAGTATTGGTTAGAGGTAGCTATGCTGTAGGTTTTACTTTTTAATAAGCGGGCTGATAGCGAATATTTATCGGCACCGGCAGCGCTAACAGCCTG
>JAIXUZ010000329.1 GCA_027483285.1 Bacteroidota bacterium | reverse complement strand
CTTTGTAATTAACAAAAAGTTGTTAACTTTGCAGCCCCTTAATTAGGGCCTAATACTATTTTGTTATGTACGCAATTGTAACTATTGGTGGACACCAATATAAAGTAGAGAAAGACCAGAAGCTGTATGTTAACCGCTTAGAAGCCAAAGAAGGCGACTCAGTTAGCTTTGACAATGTTCTTTTGGTTGATAACGGTGGAACTGTAACTATAGGCGCGCCTACAGTTAGCGGTGCATCTGTTTCTGCTACGGTTTTAACCCACGATAAAGCTGATAAAGTGATCATCTTCAAAAAGAAACGCCGTAAAGGCTATCAAAAATGGAATGGTCACCGTCAGTCTATATCAAAAATCCAAATTGTAGGTATTAACGCTTAAACGCATTTAATTTTTTATAACCCATGGCACATAAGAAAGGCGTCGGTAGTTCTAAAAACGGTCGCGAATCACATAGCAAACGCTTAGGCGTTAAAATATACGGAGGTCAATTAGCTATCTCTGGAAACATTATTGTACGTCAGCGTGGTACTAAACACCACCCGGGCTTAAACGTAGGTATTGGCAAAGACCACACCTTGTTTGCCCTTGTTGATGGTACTGTTGAGTTCCGCAAAAAAGCAGAAGGTAAATCGTTTGTATCGGTTGTTCCTTTTGCAGAGGCTCAGGCATAAGGCATTATAATTTTTTTTTATTTTCTCCCATCCTTGTAAAGGGGTGGGAGTTTTTTTGTACAGTAACCAAGGGTATAAAAAAAAGTCCCCAAAACAGTAAACTGCCAGGGGACTTTGCAAGCACCAGTGGAAACCTATTAAACCACTAATGCTTATTATTGTATAAACTAGCAGCTATACCGCCTATTAAGGCAAAGTATAAGGAGCTATTCAAAGGGTTTCCACTAATAGAGCATCCGTTTTCGCAACCTGTTAAATACCAGTAAATGTATCCGCTGATTGCTTCTACTGATATACCAACAAGGTAATACCAATTTTGTTTCCAAAATTTGCGAATCACACTACTTTATTTTAGCATTTAGCACATTCCATGGGCCACCATTGTAAGTCTGAATACCATTTTGCTTAAGTATACCAGCCGCCATGCCACTACGTGCTCCGCTGCGGCAGCAGGTAATAATGGGTTTTCCCGTTTTTTTTAGTTTTTCTACCTGAGCGGCAATTTTATCTACCGGAATATTTTGTGAACCTTTAATATGGCCACCTCCAAACTCGCCGGGTGTACGAACGTCAATTATTAACGCGCCCTGCTGCACAAGGGCTTTAAAGTCGGCACCAGGGCCAAACAGCTTCTTAATAAAACTAAACATGGGCGTTAATTTTTACAAAATAAACATCAGATATACCTCCTCCGTTGTAAGCCTCTATACCTTGCTGGTTTAGCCACATAGTAGCCTGAGCACTGCGCGCACCGCTGCGGCAATAGCATACAATTGGGGTGTTTAGGTTTTTAACCTCGTCAAGCCTAAAAGGCAATTCGTTTAGCGGTATTGTAACCGCACCCTCTATAATACCAGCCGCGCATTCTTCGGGAGTACGTACATCCAACAAAGTGGTTGCAGGGTTTTTTATTAATTCGTTGATATCCATACTTGCATGTTTTTTAGCAAAAGTATGGAGGGTAACAATGTTACACAGTAACCAATATCACACTACTCAAATAGTAACGGCTGCAGTTCAATAGCATTTCGGCCCAATACTACAAGGCCTTTATTTTCCATTTGTTTCAACAAGCGCGATACAGCTTCTCGTGTAGAGCCCAACTCAACAGATATTTGCTGATGTGTAGTTTCTATCCGTTTTGTTTTAAGCGCTACCGATTGTTTTTTAAGGTAGTTGGCAATGCGTTGATCCAGTTTAGAAAACGCAATACTATCCAGTGTTTGCAACAACTCATCAAAACGTGCCTGGTAAGTGTTTAGCATAAATATATTCCAGCTACGGAACCTGCCGGCCCAGTCTTCTATAAGATTAACAGGCAAAGCTAAAAACTCGCAATCTTCTTCGGCCACGGCCTTAACCTCGCTGGCTTTGTGGCCCATACAACAGGTTAACGATAAGGCGCAGGTTTGGCCCATCCCCAAGTGATAAAGGTAAACTTCGCTTCCATTAGGTTCAACACGCATTATTTTTATAGACCCAAATACAATCAGGGGGACAAAACGTATGGTACTGCCGGGTTCAATTATCACATCGCCTGCATTACAAGTGCGCAGCTGTGCTTTTTCTGCAATTTCAGCTATCAGGCCATCTTCAGCAAAAGCCGGAAACCGGCGCTTTAAAACCTCTTCTATCAACATACTACAAATATAGAAATAATAGGGGTGTTAGTTCACCTTATCGCCGCGCAGGGTACGGAAACGCTTGCGGGCTTCTACCACATATACACTACCGGGAAAGTCGGTCATCAGCTTTTGATAAGCATCCATAGCCTTGGTATTGTCCAGCAGGTTAAATTGGTAGATAGATGCAAGCTTGAACAGGGAATCGTCGCCCAGCAACTCTTCAGCATATTTAGTAACCACCTCGTTATAAAAGTCGGCGGCCTTGGCAAAATCACCGGTACGGTAAGCTATGTTAGCCTTACGGTAGATGATATCATCAGCCAAATCGTTATCAGGAAATACCAGTGTTATGCTATCAAGCACAGCTTGCGAGTCGGTAAAACGGTTTTGGAAGTAAAGCAAATCGGCACGAGAGAACATCTCCAGCGGGGTTGTAAGTGAGTCGGAGCCTATGTTAGATGATATAAACAGCGACAGATCCATTGCATCGTTCGATATAAACTTAGCCGTTGCTGCCTTCAATACATCCAACTGCGCTTTGGCCCATTGGAAATCGCCTTTATAGTAATACAACCTTGAGTTACGGAATTTAGCCTCCTGTCCTATCGGGTCGTTTTTGTAAGCCTTCTCTACTTGCGAATATAATAAGCTGGCTTCCCAAACATCGGCCTGTAATAGTTTAATATCGCCCAGCTCCAGCTTGCACTCGGCTGTTGTCTTATCCCTAAAGGTGGGTATTTTGATAGCTTCTTCGAGCAAAGCGGCAGCAGTGTCAGTCTTGTTTAAATAGAATGCCTGTAGATGGGCCATGTTCAGCATCAAATCTAACGTGCCGTTGTTCTTACCCAGTTCGGTAAGCGCCTGCTTGTAGTTTGTCTCTAACTGTGTAAGGTCGGCCGGGGTGTAATTATACGTCTTGGTAATTTTTTTATACTGAACATCCAGCATATTCAGCCTTGCCTGAACGTAGTTAGGGGCCGTAGCGCCTTTGTCTACCACATATTGATAGGCGCGTGCAGCCGCATCGTAATTATCGTTGGTGGCGCATACATCGCCCAGTTCCATCAAGCGGAACCCATCTTCCCTAAAGCGTTTATCTAGTGCCTTAGCCTGCACAATAGCTGCATCAAACTCTTTTAGCTGCATGTGCAGCCATATCAACAATTCAGGAAAAACAATTTTATCGGGCGTTTTTGTAATCTCAGCCAGTATCAGCCCTTTCAGCTGTTTGCCTTTGTCGCCTGTAGCATCAGCCGCAATAATATCCAGCATCTCTACCTGCACATCGGGGCGTTTTTCGGGGCTCTCCTTCAAATAATCCAGGTACTCCTTAAACATATCGGCCGTATTGTTCTGCGCCTTGTAAATGGTAGCCATTTCTATATGAAAACCATAAAACCCTTTCAGGTTTTCGCGGCCCTGCTTAAGGGTATTTAGCGCATACGGAACCTGTTCGCGGTTTATAAAGGCATTGGCCAGGTCGACATAATAGGCCTGGTTAGTCGTTTTGGTGGTTTTTATCAGGTTGTCCCAATATTTTTTAGCCTTATCGGCATCGCCACTTTTATCATACACAAAACCAAGGTCTACCAGGTAGCCCGGCTCGGCAGCGTAGCGTTTTATCTGCTTGTTTACCAGTTTTTCGCTCTTTTTAAAATCTTTAAGTTGCAGGTAGCAGGCAAATAGGTAGTTGTAATAATACCTGTTGGGGGTTTTGTCGAACAGCTTTTCGTACTGGTCGGCGGCTTTGTCAAATTCACCATTTAGGTAGTAATGCGCGGCAAGCTCTTCTACCTTGCCACCGGGCAGCGGGGCTACCGTATCTGTTGCCGAGGTGCCATCTGCAGGCACAGGGGGTTGCGCCATGCCTATAGCCGCCATAAGCAGCAAACATGCACAAAACACTGTCCTGAGGTAACTACGCTTCATTCTTGCCTAATAATAAATATAAACCTATGCCAAAAGCAGCCAGTGTTAAAATTAACACAAACGCCTTGGTTGTGGTAGCGTTGTTTAACTGTATAGAGGTGCTTATGGTTTCGTTTTTGCGCAGCAACTGGGCTACTTTAGTCATATTATAATCGGCTAGCTTGGCTTGCTGGTTTGTGCCAAGGTAAACGGGCTTAAACTCTACGTTGTCTTTATTAATGGTAGCCTCCATAACAGCATCGGTTGGTAAATCGCCCAGGCCAGTAGCTACAAAGGTTATGTTACCTTCCTTTTGATAGAAAAACGGCAGCTTTTCTTTCAAGCCCAAATCGCCCGATACAAAGAAGAACTCTTTATCGGTATGAGGTTTCAGCTTGTTAAGGTCTATTAAGGACGCGCCCTGGTGCATTTCGGGGCTGTTGGTTAGCTGCACCAAATCGGCAAATACGGGGTTGCCCGTGGCCCATATTAAGCGGTGCGATAGGATGAAGATATTCTTTACATCGGCATTGTTGATGTAGTCGTTCAACTGCTTATCCCAAAAAGCTTTTTGCTCTTTGTTGCCCCAATCTTCGCTATTTAAAATAATAAATGCGGTGCCAGGCCCCTCGATAATATAGTAAGGGAAACCCAAGGTCATTTGGGTGGTGATAGGGTCTTGCCACTCGTGGTTGCCCACAACGCTAAAAATGGGGGCATCAATACGGTCTGCCAAATCAGTAAACACACCGTAGTTATCCAGGTCGGGGGTGCGAACGGCATCGCCCAGCGAGAAAAACAGGGCGGCTTTTTCCATATTGATTTTGTTAAACGCCACGCCAAAATTGGTATAAGGTTTTGCTGCCTCGTTTTGGCTACCATAGAGGTGGCCACCAAAAATAACTTTATAGGGGTATTTTAACGAGTCGGGCGAAAATGTTTTCTGGTTAAGCTCAGACACAAAGGTATGCTGGGCCTTGCTTACTATAAAAACCAGCAACAGCAGGCTTATACTTAGGTACTTTTTCATTTGCTTATATTAACTACCGAACCCTTGTCGGTAGCAGATTGTTTGGTGCAGTTTACAAACTTTATACTGTTTGCATCAGCTTTTGCATAGCCAAATTCGGGCTTTTTACGATACAAATTTAGCCCCGTTTGGCAATTTGTTAACGTGCTATTGCTGATTTTAGCATACGACAGGTCTTTTATTCCCACACCGCTGGTTGCGCCCGTTACCGTAAGGCCGGTAATAGTAGCCGTTGAGTGCTCGCCAACTGATATACCTTTATCACCTGCATTGGTAACCGTACAGTTAATAAACTCTACTGTGCTGCCCGATATATCGAACCCATCGTTTTTGCAATTTTCTACACGGCAGTTTATTACTTTGCCAGTGCAAAAGTCGGCATCGAAGGCATCGCTGCTGCAATTGCGAAAGGTGCAGTTACGTAGCTCAAAATTACAACGGATAAGGTTTAGAACGTCTTCTGATGTTATGTTTTCAAACAGACAATCAGTGATAATAACCTTGCCGCCGTAAAAGGTAAAGGAGCCGGTAATGTTGCGGCCTTT
>JAIXUZ010000410.1 GCA_027483285.1 Bacteroidota bacterium | reverse complement strand
TCCCCCCTATCAACGGTGGATATACGCTGGTTTACCAAAGGTGCTGCCGTAACAATACTATATTAAATATAGTAAGTCCTGAAGATGCAGGCGCTACCTATACATCGTTTATCCCCGGGACCGGAAATTTTGATTGCAACGCCAGCCCCTACTATAACAACTTCCCTCCAATTGTATTGTGCATTAACGATCCTTTATCCTTTGACCATTCTGCAACAGACCCCGACGGCGACTCGCTGGTATATTACCTGTGCAACCCGTTAGACGGGGCATCGCAAACAGACCCGCAGCCGAACCCGCCTTTCGCCCCCCCATTTAATAATATTATATTCAACAACCCGTTTTCATCCAGTTATCCGTTGGGATCAAGCCCCGCGCTGAGCATAAACCCACAAACAGGGCTGCTTACGGGCACGCCTAATATGCTGGGGCAGTTTGTGGTGTGTGTATGTGTAAACGAATACCGCAACGGGCAATTAATAGCCACCCATAGCCGCGATTTTCAGTTTAACGTGGTTAACTGCCTATCGAACGTAGCGGCGGCATTTATCAACCCAAACCCCGACCCGCTAAACAGCTGCAATGGCTTTGATATACCCTTTGACAATGAAAGCAATGGAGCGCAATTTTACTATTGGGATTTTGGTGTACCTGGTATTACCAGCGATACATCGACCGAAATAAACCCCACTTACTCTTACCCTGCACCTGGGGAGTATACCGTTATGCTTATTGCCAACCCAGGTTACTATTGTGCAGATACTACCTACACCACCTTTGGAGTTTACCCCTTGCTGGATGCGTATTTTGACCCACCACCAGGGCAATGTATTACAGGCAACAGTTTTGATTTTACGGCAGGTGGAGCCTACCAAAACAGCACGCTGTTTAACTGGGATTTTGCCCCATCGGGTAACCCATTAACCTCTACCCAGCAAAACCCGCAAAACATTAGCTACCCGGCACCGGGAACGTATGGTGTAACCGTTACCTACGTTGGCGAGGGCTGCACGCGCAGCTATACCGATAGCGTGACTGTATACCCGCTGCCTACGATAGATTTACAAATATCGGGGGGCAACGGCTGCGAGCCTTACCCGGTGCAGTTTACCAACGAGTCGACAGCATCTGACACGCCGCTACAATACCTTTGGGATTTTGGTGATGGGGAAACATCGACCGAAGCAAGCCCCCTACATATATACCAAAACGAAGGGCAGTATGATGTTACGCTCACCGCCTACTCACTATCGGGCTGCGTAGATACTTTAGTGCTGAATAACCCCAACCTGATAACCGTAAAACCCAGCCCTACAGCAGGCTTTACTGTAAACCCCGTAGAAACTGATGTGCTGGCGCCCTGGGTAACGGTTACCAACCAGTCTGTTGGTGGTGTTTACTGCGAATTGTATCTGGGTATTGGAGATACACTGATAAACACCTGTAGCTATGCTTTGGCTTACCAGGACAGTGGTACTTATTATATATCGCAAATAGTGATAAACGAAGTGGGGTGCCCCGATACACTTATTAAGCCGGTACGCATTAACCCTATATTTCGCTTTTATGCACCTAATGCCTTTACACCTAACGGTGATATATACAATGATGGCTGGCGCACCTACGGCGAGGGTATTAAAACCTTTCAGCTGTATATTTTTAACCGCTGGGGGCAAAAGGTTTTTGAGAGTGAGGACATTTTTGAAGAATGGGATGGCACGTTTATGAACCGTGGTGGCGAAATATCGCAAGACGGGGTGTATGTGTATGCAGTTTATCTTACGGATGTGTTTGGTAAGAAGCATGTTTACCGCGATATGGTGGTGCTGATAAAATAGTGAGCCTTACCCTACAAACTCTGCAAAGGTAGGGGGTACAATAAACATTTTTCAATTTGGTTTGTAAGGTTAGTATTGCGTTTTCGACTAATGATAAACTGCGAAAGCGAATTCAAAAACGATGGAAAAAAACAGATTATTTACTACGCAACTTATAATAGTTGGGGTATTAATGGTATTACCTTTATTTTGGGCTTGCAGCCAAAAGCCTAATGATGTAAATTACAGTAAGATTAAAAACATGGACATTTCAGCAGACACCAACAAGGTTGTAAAAACCGAAGAAGAATGGAAAAAGGAGCTAACGCCCGACCAGTATTATATACTGCGCGAAAAAGGCACCGAGCGCCCTTATACCGGCAAATTTCTATTAACTAAAGATAAAGGCATGTATACCTGCGCAGCCTGCGGAAACCCTTTATTCTCGTCGGACAGTAAGTTTGACTCGCATTGCGGCTGGCCTAGCTTTGATAAAGAAGTGGCAGCAGGTAAAATTATTACCAAAGATGACAACACACTGGGTATGCGACGTACAGAGATTATGTGCGGCCGTTGCAGCGGCCACTTAGGCCATGTATTTGACGACGGGCCAACAGAAACAGGGCTTAGGTATTGTGTAAATTCAGTTTCTTTGGAGTTTGTTAAAGATGGCGATATTGCTAAAAACACTAATACTACAATGGAAAATAAATCGACAGACACCCTTACCCTTGGCGCAGGCTGCTTTTGGTGTGTAGAGGCTGTTTACCGCATGCTTGACGGTGTTATAAGTGCCGAATCGGGCTACTCTGGTGGCAACACCAAAAACCCAACCTATAAAGAGGTGTGTAACGGAACAACAGGCCATGCCGAGGTGGTGCAAATAGTATTTGACCCTAAGAAAACATCGGTAGAAGAAATATTGAAAGTATTTTTTACCGTGCACGACCCTACAACGCTTAACCGCCAGGGTGCTGACGTTGGCACACAGTACAGGTCTGCCATATATTACCGCGACGAAAACCAAAAGAAAATTGCGGAAGATATTATTAGCGCCCTTAGCAAAGAACATGTTTACGACAGCCCTATTGTAACTGAGGTAACTAAGTTTGATACCTTTTATATAGCTGAAGATTACCACCAGGATTACTACAACAACAATGGCAGCAACTCTTACTGCGCCATGGTAGTTAAACCTAAGGTAGAGAAGTTTGAAAAGGTTTTTAAAGACAGGTTGAAGAAAAACGCTGCCCATTAAGAACCAACCATAACATTACCATACCAGCCACCGGGAATTTTTTTCGGTGGCTTTTTTATGTTTAGGTGTAAGGTTTAATATGGTTGCCCGACTAATACCTAAACCATACCACACTATGAAACAACTTTTTATCGCCGCTTTACTACTTGCAAGCACCTATTTAGGGGCCCAGGTGCCTAAAAAAATTATTGTAGAACACTTTACCAATACCAAGTGCAGCATTTGTGCCAGCAAAAATCCTGGTTTTTATACCAACCTAAGCAACCACCCCGGGGTTTTGCATTTGGCCATACACCCAAGTTCGCCCTACACGGCATGCCTGCTAAGCCAGCAAAGCCTGGTAGAGAGTGATGCACGCACCAACTACTATGGCCTGTTTGGAAGCACGCCTAAGTTTGTAATAAACGGCACAGACATACCCACCAGCACCGACTATAGCAATGCTGCCTTATTCACTCCGTTTGCAGGGCAAACATCGCCGCTAAGCATTAGCATAAAGCAATATAAATACGGGGTTGATTCAATAAAATCGACCATAACAATAAAGGCTGTTGCGGCACATAACTACACTAACGTA
>JAIXUZ010000182.1 GCA_027483285.1 Bacteroidota bacterium | reverse complement strand
CTCTTCGGCCGTAGGGTTGTATTTTTTCAATCCGCCGCCTGTCCACAGGTAGCTGTCAACATTTTGGCCAAGCAAAGTAACCTCGCGGTAGCCCAGGTTAAACAGGTCCCGAGCTTCATTTACAATAGTCTCAGGGTCGCGGCTACGCTCACGGCCACGGGTAAATGGCACTACACAAAAGGCGCACATATTATCGCACCCACGGGTAATTGATATAAAGGCAGTAATACCGTTGTTACCCAAACGCACGGGGGTAATATCAGCATAAGTCTCTTCTTTTGAAAGGAGAACGTTAACCGCCTTTTGGCCTGTTTCAACAATCTTTACCAGGTTGGGCAGGTCGCGGTAGGCATCGGGACCTACTACAATATCAACCAGTTGCTCTTCTTCAAGCAATTTAGCTTTTAAGCGCTCAGCCATGCAGCCCAGCACACCCACTACAAGGTCAGGGTTCTTTTTCTTTACTGATTTAAATTCATTCAGGCGGTTGCGCACCCTTTGCTCTGCATTATCGCGTATGGCGCAGGTGTTAACCAGTATCAGGTCGGCCTCTTTAAAATCGGTAGTGGTGGTAAAACCATCATCAACCATAATAGAAGCTACAATTTCGCTATCAGAAAAATTCATCTGGCAGCCATAGCTCTCTAAAAAAATCTTTTTCCCGGCGCCGGCTTTCGCTTCTACCATCACTGCCTCGCCCTGGCGACTCTCATCAATAACTTTATTCAATGTTTCCATAAAAATTTAACCTGTTTAGTGCCCGGCTATTCTAAATTAGTTTAGAGATAAAACACCCCTCGGCTGGTTAAAGGAGAGGGGCGGGATACGGGTATCAACACTGCAAAGTTAAAAAATTATGCCATATTGGCAGCGAAAATTGCATTAAAGGGCTGTAATTAGCGGCATATTACTGCATTGCCCACCAGTAGCGGCAATGGTGGATAATGTAGCTGATAACTTAACAAAGGCTTGAACACATTATAGAAATCAATGTTTATACTTGCACCTGATTTTGAATAAACTCAATATAGTTGAATAAAGCATGGCTAAAAATTTAGTAATTGTCGAGTCTCCTGCCAAAGCCAAGACCATTGAAGGCTTTTTAGGAAAAGACTTTTTAGTAAAATCGAGTTACGGCCATGTTCGCGATTTGGTGAAGGAGGGTATGGGGATTGATATTGAGCACAATTTTGCCCCTAAATACGAGGTATCGCCCGATAAGGTAAAGGTGATAGCCGAACTGAAGAAAGAAGCTAAGATTGCCGAAACGGTTTGGTTAGCATCCGATGAGGACCGCGAGGGGGAAGCCATATCATGGCACTTATTTGAAACACTGAAATTAGACAAGAAGAATACCAAGCGCATTGTTTTTCATGAAATTACCAAGCCTGCCATTTTAAAGGCTATTGAAAACCCCCGCGATATTGATTTGAATTTAGTGAATGCCCAGCAGGCGCGTCGTATACTTGACCGCCTGGTGGGTTTTGAAATTTCGCCTATCCTTTGGAAAAAGGTACGTCCATCTTTATCTGCCGGCCGTGTACAATCTGTTGCAGTGCGGTTAATTGTAGAGCGAGAGCGCGAAATCAACAACCATAAATCATCGTCGGCCTACCGCGTAGTAGCATTGTTTGCTACTGAGCAAAGCAATGGGAAAGCGGTACTTAAAGCCGAACTGCCCGAGCGTTTTAAAACCAAAAAAGAGGCGCTTGCCTTTTTAGAAACCTGCAACGGCGCCAACTTTACCATTGGCAACCTGGAAACAAAACCGGCTAAAAAATCGCCTGCTGCACCGTTTACCACCTCTACATTGCAACAGGAAGCATCGCGAAAGCTGGGCTTCTCGGTATCGCAAACCATGGTGGTGGCGCAAAAGCTATACGAGAGTGGAAAGATAACCTATATGCGTACCGACTCGGTAAACCTTTCGGAAACCGCAGTGCAGGCCGCTAAAGACGAGATTACCAAAAGCTACGGCAAGCAATACTCTGAACCGCGCAAATTTGCCACCAAAAGCAAAGGTGCACAAGAGGCCCACGAAGCCATACGCCCTACGTATATGGAAAACCATACCGTAGACGGCGATAGCAGCGAACGCCGTTTGTACGACCTGATATGGAAACGTACCGTTGCATCGCAAATGGCTGATGCGCAACTGGAACGTACCACCGCTACCATCAACATATCTACCGATAAACGGACCTTTACCGCCCAGGGTGAAGTATTGAAGTTTGACGGCTTTTTAAAGGTTTATATGGAAGGCACTGATGATGAAGGCGAGAATGAAGGTGACGATAAAATGCTACCGCCAATTAAAATTGGTGAGGTTCTTACCCTTGATAACATTACCGCTACCGAGCGTTTTACCCAACACCCGCCACGCTATACCGAGGCCAGCCTGGTGAAGAAACTGGAGGAGCTTGGCATAGGCCGCCCATCTACTTACGCGCCTACCATATCTACCATCATCCGCAGGGAATATGTGGCTAAAGAGGAACGCGAAGGCAAACCCCGCGACTATAACAACTTGGTTTTAGCCAAAGGCAAGGTTAAAGAGGAAATTAAAACAGAGAATACCGGCGCAGAAAAAAACAAACTTTTCCCTACTGATATTGGTACTGTTGTTACCGACTTTTTGGTGCAATACTTTGGCGATATTTTAGACTACAACTTTACCGCTAAGGTAGAGCTTGAGTTTGACGAGATTGCCGATGGCGCTACCAAATGGGAGAAAATGCTGAAAGATTTTTACCACCCTTTTCACAAAGAGGTGGAGAAAACAGCAGAAGTAGCCGAACGCCCTGCTGGTGAGCGTATGTTAGGCGACGACCCTGCTACTGGCCTGCCTGTTAGCGTGCGCATAGGCCGCTACGGCCCGTTTGTACAAATTGGCCCTACGGCTGCCGAGGGTGAGGAAAAACCCAAATATGCAAGCCTGCGCAAAGACCAGCGTTTAGAGACCATTACCTTTGAAGAGGCTATGGAACTATTCCGCCTGCCACGTATTGTTGGGCAGTATGAGGAAGGTGATATGAAGGTAGCCATAGGCAAATTTGGCCCTTATGTGCAGCACAACAAGGCTTTTTACTCGTTGCCTAAAACCGACGACCCCTATACTGTTAATGAGGAGCGCGCTATTGAAATTATAGAAGCCAAACGGAAAGCCGACCGCGAAAAGGTGATTAAAACTTTTGCCGAAGCGCCCGATTTGCAGGTGCTTAACGGCCGTTGGGGCCCATACATTGCTGTAGGTAAAGAGAATTATAAAATACCCAAAGATAAGGATGCCGCTACACTTACACTGGAAGAGTGCCAGGCCCTTATTGCCGCACAGGCCGATGCCCCTAAGAAGAAGTTTTTTAAGAAGAAGTAATTCTCGAAAACATTAGATGCTGAACATGTTTCAGTATCTAATGTTTAAAAAGGTCCCGAAGGAAGTTTGGGATGATGGGCACTAAGAAAGAAGGCGTTTAATAACACATTGCTTTCATTCGCTTTAACTTGCATTAACGTTAGTAGGGTAGGTTTGTGTTTAAATTCAACGTAATGAAAAGGATTCTAAACATTGGGATATTAGTTATTCTGCTTACTTTATTCGTAGGTAATGTGTTATTTGCACAAGCCCCCCCACAGGGTATCAATTATCAGGCAGTTGCCAGAAATAATGCAGGTCAAATTATTGCTAACCAGTCAATAAATGTAAGGCTTACCATACTCCCAGTGCCTAATGGGGTGCCGGAATACCAGGAATTACAAACTGGTTTGCTTACCAACCAGTTTGGGCTTTTTACTATGGTTATTGGCCAAGGTAATCCTATCACAAGTACATTCTCCGCTATACAATGGGGTGCGGGTAATAAATATATTAAGGTTGAAGCCGACATTGGTTCAGGATTTATTGATATGGGTACGATGCAGTTATGGTCAGTGCCTTACGCCTTGTACGCGGCCAATACAGGTTCAGGAGTAACAGGACCTACAGGACCGGCAGGCTCTAATGGTTCAAATGGAATAAATGGCACTACCGGTCCTACAGGACCGCAAGGCATACAAGGACCGCAAGGTATTACCGGTAGCAATGGACCTACTGGCCCTGAAGGGCCAGCAGGTGCTAATGGCGCAACAGGTTTACAAGGAGCTACAGGGCCACAGGGAATACAAGGTCCAACAGGTGCCGATGGCGCAACAGGACCCGCCGGACCACAAGGTATACAAGGCGTTGCCGGCCCTACAGGGCAAAATGGAGTTGACGGAGCTACTGGAGCAACTGGTGCCGATGGCGCAACAGGGCCTGCCGGTCCACAAGGTATACAAGGCATTGCCGGGCCAACAGGGCAGAATGGAATAGATGGCGCTACAGGCGCAACAGGTACCGATGGCGTAACAGGGCCTGCCGGGCCGCAAGGTATACAAGGTATTGCAGGACCCACGGGGCAAAATGGAATTGATGGTGCTACAGGTACAACAGGTGTTGATGGTGCAACAGGACCTGCCGGGCCGCAAGGGATACAAGGCATTGCCGGGCCTACGGGCCAAAACGGAATTGACGGCGCTACAGGAGCAACGGGTGCCGATGGTGCT
>JAIXUZ010000419.1 GCA_027483285.1 Bacteroidota bacterium | reverse complement strand
TCAGGCAATTCTAACTCACGTTTAATGTAATACTCAAACTCTTCGCCGGGGGCCAAGAATATTTTACCCAGTTTTAATTGAAAGCCTGTTCCCGGAGCGGGAGCTGCCGGTGGAGGTATTGATGGCACAGCAAGGCCGCTGTAGTAAGTGTTGATATAGCTTTCGTTAGCTACGTTTGCAGTAAGCGGGGCGCCAAAATAAATCCATTGGCGAAATAGCTCAACCTCAGGATTAGTTAATGCTGTTTGTGCGTTTGGCATTGGGGCTCCTTCTGCAGGTTGCTCTAGTGCAAAACCACCATTTTCAAACCCTGCATGGGCAATTTTACGTAGTAAAAAACTCTTTTCAGGGTATCCTTTACGGATGTATTTATAGCCTTTTGCCGCTGCACTGGCATTGGCCGGGGTGATGTTTACCAGGTTGTTGTAAACCGATTGGCGTTTGTCAGATATAGTACCACCGCTACCCTCAAGGTCTAAACCGCTTTGGGGTGTTGCGTTGCTATGGCAGCTAACACATTTAGTTTGCATAATATCATACAAACGGGCAAAGCCAAATTGTTGGGCCTGGCTTGCTGTGGCCGATAATAAAATGGCACTAATGCCTAGTAGTAAATGTTTTTTCATTTGATTTTTATGGTGCGAATAAAGCAAATATATCAATTATAAGTAGGATAACAAAGTGTTGTAAAAAATAAGTGTAGCATATTACGATCTGGCTTTGGCCATCAATATGTAATAATTATGGTTGCTATTGGCATGAGCTACAGTGTCACCATTAAAGGCTCAAAAGTAATTCGTGATAAAAAGGGGTAGTTAACTATTTTTCTTTCTTTTTTTCCTTGTCGGCTTTATCATAAACATTTACGATGCTGGTAACTAATTTGTGGCGAACAATATCACGGCTATCCATAGTCACAAAATCAATACCCGGTACCCCTTTTAACAATCTTGAGGCCTGAATTAACCCTGATGGCTGGTGCTTAGGTAAGTCGGTTTGGCTTATATCGCCTGTAATAATAAACTTAGCCGAACGGCCCATGCGGGTAAGGAACATTTTCATTTGCCCCTCGGTAGCGTTTTGGGCCTCATCTAATATTGCAAAAGCATTATCAAGTGTACGCCCGCGCATAAAGGCCAAAGGGGCAATTTGTATCACGCGGCTCTCAAAATACGATGCCAGCTTTTCAGGTGGAATCATATCGTTCAACGCATCGTATAATGGTTGCAAGTAAGGGTCTAGCTTTTCGCGCATATCGCCTGGTAAAAAGCCCAGGTTTTCACCTGCCTCCACAGCAGGGCGGGTAAGTATAATACGCTTAATCTCTTTATTTTTAAGTGCCTTAACGGCCAGCGCTACCGCAGTATAGGTTTTACCCGAACCCGCAGGCCCAATAGCAAACACCATATCGTTTTGCATGCAGCTTTCTACAATCTTAAGCTGGTTTGGGGTGCGGGCACGCACTACCAGGCCGTTGTTTCCGTAAACAATAATATCATTATCAAGTACTACAGGGCTTATCTTCTCTACCAGGCCATTATCCATAATACGGTCTATAGCGTTAGGGGTAAGTGTGCCAAAGGTATTATGGTGTTCTACCAGGCGCTCTATCTTTTGTTCAAAAAGGTCCAGCTCTTCGTCCTTGCCCATTACCTTAATGTTATTACCACGGGCTATAATTTTAAGCTTGGGGAAGTACTTGCGCAATTGGTCTATATTAACATCGTTAACCCCAAAAATGTGCACGGGGTTTATTGCGGCTATTTCTATTATTCTCTCGTTCAAAGTAAAATCTCTTTCTTAAATGTTTCTAAAACAAATGTATCGTATCTAATCTGTAAAAACCAAATTACCATTTTTGTTTAAATTGGTGCTTTGATTCTATGGATGTTACCACCTTGTTACTAATTAGTACGGGCAGCATGTTGCTTGGGCATTGGCTGTTTTACCATTTTAATAATGGGCTAAAAACAGGTTATTACCAAAACATAAACCTTGCCATAATAAAGTTGCTGGCTGCAGGTGTTGTAGGCATTGTGGCTGTGCCGGGTATAGTGAGCGACCAAGGCTATCCGCTGGCGGGGCTTGTTATGGCTTTTTGCAGTGGGGGGCTTTGTGCCTACAGTATTTACCGCTTTCAGTTTAATAAATGGTGGTACCTGGTATTAGGCATTACGGCTATTTCTGTTGGCGATTGCATTTACCACCTGGTGAGGTAATGTTATTTTTCTTAACAATGGCTGTTAATTATATATTAAACAATATTGAATATTACGGCTAAACGTGCCTAATTTAGCACCTTGTAAAGTATAAGCATTTGGCAGCTCCTTTAGTAACATTAACCAGTGATTTAGGCACACGCGATTTTTATGTGGGTGCAGTAAAAGGCGCGCTGTTGAACCAGGTGCCTGGTGTGCAAATAGTTGATATAACCCACGATATACCCCATTACAACATAATGGAAGCCGCCTTTGTGGTGCGCAATACTTACCCGCATTTTCCGGAAGGGACTGTGCATGTGGTGGCTGTGCGCAATGAATACTCTAAAGACACCCCCCATGTGGCTTGTATATATTTTGGCCATATTTTTATTGGAACTGACAGCGGCATCTTTTCTATGATATTTGAAAAGGAGCCTGATATAATTATTGAGCTGCCTAATAACGGCAACTCGCCATTCCCCGCCCGCGATGTGTTTGTGCCCGCTATTGCCAAGCTTAACGAGCTGCGCAAAGTAGATATGCTGGGCAGCAGGCGCCAGCGCCTTAACGAGGCTACGATGCTAAGGCCTACTACAGAGTCGGCGCTAATAAGGGGTACTATTATTTACGTTGATAATTTTGGCAACGCCATTACCAATATTAAACCCGATGTGTTTGAACGTATAGGCAAAGGCCGTCCGTTTGAGATTACCTTCCGCGGGCCGGAGTATACTATTACCCGCATAAATAATGGCTATGGGGATGTGCCACCGGGCGAACTGACGGCATTGTTTGGTATATCGGGCTACTTAGAGATTGCCATAAACCAGGGCAATGCCAGCAAATTGCTGGGCTTGCGCATGCGCGACCCTATACGTATAGAATTTGCCGAATAATGATTACCCGTATAGTAAAAATGACATTCAGGCCGGGAACAGAGGCTGACTTTCAACATTTATTCCGCGAATCGCAACCGGTAATTAAAACCTTTGCAGGCTGTATAGATGTAAATGCCTTTAACGATGTTGCCAACCCACTGGTGTATTTTACCATTAGCCAATGGGAAAGCGAGGACGCGCTGAACAATTATCGGCATTCGGAGTTTTTTAAGCAAACATGGACTAAGACAAAGGTGTTGTTTGAAAGCAAGGCTGAGGCTTATTCCCTATCTTCTATTTAATGACAGAATATACT
>JAIXUZ010000438.1 GCA_027483285.1 Bacteroidota bacterium | reverse complement strand
TCAAAATAAGCACTCTCAATAAATATGTCAACCGTACTTTCACTCACGCCCGAATCCATTCCACCCATCACCCCAGCAATACACATAGGGCTGTTAGCGTTGCATATCATCAGTTCGGTGCCGTTTAGCGTACGTTCTTTCGCATCCAGCGTGGTGAATTTTGTTCCCGCAGCTACTGTTTTCACCACAATGCTGTTGCCCTCTATTTTAGCGGCATCAAAAGCGTGTAGCGGCTGGCCGGTTTCGTGCAGCACATAGTTGGTAATGTCTACCACGTTGTTAATCGGGCGCAGGCCAATAGCTTTAATCCTGTTCTCTAACCATGCTGGCGATGGGCACACTTTAACCCCCTTAATTTCAATGCCAGTATAGCGTGGCACTAGCGTGTTATTATCAACAGTAACATCAATAGTGCCTTTGTCCGCAGATGCAACAAAACCATCAACCGATGGCTTGCTTATTTTAAAAGCGCCGTTGCTTTCTATGTTCAGTTTGGCAACCATATCGCGGGCCACACCAAGGTGCGATGCCGCGTCTACACGGTTAGGCGTCAAACCAATTTCAAACACTTCATCGGCATAAATTTTATCGCCCCAGTATTTGTTAAGGGGTGTTCCTATCGGTGCATCTTCAGGTAACACAATAATACCGTCATGTCCTATACCTAAGCCAAGTTCATCCTCGGCACACAACATCCCCTCCGATTTCTCTCCGCGTATATTGCCTGTTTTTATTACCAGTTCCTTGCCATCGGCAAAGTATAGTTTAGTGCCAACGGTAGCCACCGCTACTTTTTGTCCTGCCGCAACATTAGGCGCGCCACAAACAATTTCCAGGTTAGTATCCTCGCCAATGTCAACCGTAGTTTTGCTCAGGCGGTCAGCCCCCGGGTGTTTTTCGCAGGTTACTACCTGCCCAATAACTACCCCTTCCAGGTTACCTTTTACGGTTTGGTATTGTTCTATACTCTCAACCTCAAGCCCTGTATCGGTAAGCAATTTACCTGCATCTTCCGCGTTTAGGTTTGGGTTTATATAATCTTTAAGCCAGTTGTACGAAATCTTCATAAGTTGCAAATATAGTAAATAGGGGATAGAGGATAGGGTGTAGGGCATAGAATTGTGTCGCCATTATGTATCTTTACACTATGAAATTCTTCCGCCTCTTTTTCATTCTGTTTCTCTTCTCTACAACCCTTTCAGCCCAAACCCTAAAACCGGGTTTCGATGCGTTGGAGTTTAAGCAGATGCTTTTAATATCGGGCCGTCAGGGCGACACCCCTTGGGTTAAGGTGAGGATTGCCGTGCCTGATGAGTATAAAATGGTTTACCGTTCGGCCGAGATTGGCTTAGACAACCGTTGGGATTTTTGGGAAGCTCCAGGCAAGTCTTCAGTAATCAGCGTGCGCGGCACAACAAGCGAAACAACATCGTGGCTGGCCAACTTTTATGCCGCTATGATTCCAGCTAAAGGCGCATTAAAAATTAAAAACGATTACACCTTTAACTACCAGTTTGCGGCCGATAGCAACGCCTTGGTGCATACGGGCTGGACAATTGGTTTAGCTTTTCTGTGGCCCGATATTAAGGAGAAAATGATGGACCGCTACAACAAAGGCCAAAAGGAGTTTATTGTAATGGGCCACAGCCAGGGTGGGGGCATAGCGTTCCTGCTGCACTCACACCTGTATTACCTGCAACAAAAAGGCGAACTGCCTGCCGATATGGTTTTTAAAACCTACTGTAGCGCCGCGCCTAAACCGGGCAATTTGTACTATGCTTACGACTTTGATTTCATCACCCGCAATGGTATTGCCTTCCGCGTGGTAAACACATCCGATTGGGTGCCCGAAATGCCCATCTCTATCCAAACCCTAAACGACCTAAACAAGGTTAACCCTTTTGCCGATGTTAAGCCACAGCTTAAAAAGATGAAACCCCTGCAACGCATGGTGTTAAAGCATGTGTATAAAGACATGACCGGCTCGGTAAACAAGGCCAATAAAACCTTGCGCAAATACCTGGATAAAACGGCCTATAAATATGTAAAGAAAAACCTGGTAGAGTTCGATAAGCCCAATGGCTCAACAAGCCAAAACTATACCGTTGCAGGCCACCCTGTAATACTGGCTAAAACACCCGGTTACGACAGCTTTAGCAGCAAACTTCCACAGCATTCATTCACCCACCATTTTATGGAGGCATATCTGTATCTGCTGGAAGAAAACTACATAAAAGTGAAAAACTAACAACTAAAAACGAAAAGTTAATAGTTTTAGCTGAGAACTGGGAACAGTCAACTGGGAACTACTATCTTTGTATATTATGTCATCAGTAAGTAAAGAATTTTTAGTTGACTCGGACAAAAAATCGTTTGATAAGGAACACCGCCGCAAACTTCTTTTTAATATTGGTAAATACGATCAAAAAGTAGTACTGGGCAAACACCAGTATGCCAATTTAGAGTTAGCCAAGTTGCGTGCTTCGGCTATCAAAACAAAGGTTATCCATAACCTTGATAAGCATTTGGTAGAGTTTGAAGCTGCTTTTACCAAACGTGGCGGCAAGGTTATTTGGGCTAACGATGCCCAGGAAGCCATTGATGCCTGCGTAGATATTGCCCATGAGTTTAACGTAAAATCGGCTGTTAAATCTAAGTCGATGATTACGGAAGAAATACACTTTAATGAGCTGATGCCTAAGCATGGCGTTAGGCCCGTAGAAACCGATTTAGGCGAGGTTATCCAGCAGATGGATGGAGAAACCCCTTACCATATTGTAACGCCGGCTATGCACAAAAGCAAGGCCGATGTGGCTAAGCTTTTCCACGAGAAAGAAGGCATGGCTCCCGATAGCACCCCCGAAGAGATTACCATGTTCGTCCGCAAAGCCTTGCGTAAAGACTATGCAGAGGCGGAGATGGGCGTATCGGGCTGTAATTTTTTGGTGGCCGATATTGGCGGCGTTTGCTTAACAGAGAACGAAGGCAACGCCATTATGGCTATTGCTTACCCAAAGGTACATATTGCCATTGTGGGTATTGAACGCACCATCCCATCCCTTGCCGACCTTGATTTATTTTGGCCTTTACTATCTACTTACGGAACAGGGCAAAATGTTACAGTATACAACAGCGTAACCCTTGGGCCACGCCAAAGCGAGGAATACGATGGCCCCGGCGATATGTACGTTATCTTGCTTGATAACGGCCGTACTAACCTGATGGCCCAGCCTGAACAGCGCCAGGCGCTAAACTGCATCCGTTGTGGTGCCTGTTTAAATGCCTGCCCTATATACCAAAGTGTGGGCGGCCATACCTATGGCACTACCTATACCGGCCCTATTGGTTCGGTTATTACGCCGCACATGCGTGGTATGGAGAAGTTTAAACACCTAAGCTTTGCCTCATCCCTTTGCGGACGCTGTACTGAGGTGTGTCCCGTTAAAATTGATTTACACGAGCACTTGTTGCGCAACCGTCGCGATGTGGTA
>JAIXUZ010000187.1 GCA_027483285.1 Bacteroidota bacterium | reverse complement strand
TTCCATTTTGAGTCGAATACATCGCAGGATATAAAAATGGAACAAGCAGGCAATACAACCCAAACCATAGGCGTTGGCTATACTATTGTAGTTGATGACGTTTTGCCGACAGGCAATTTTATGTGCACAGCAGTGTACGATAAAATGCAGCTGCATAGTTCGGCCTATGCCGACCTTGGTATACAAGATGTATTAAATACAACGCTGGATAAAATGGTGGGGCTGGGTTTTAAAATTGAAGTAACCCCAACAGGCAAATGTGCAAATGTATCGGGGGTTAAAGATTTTATTCGTGATTACTCATTACTAATGGCACCGGGCAATAGTCCCGAAGAAAAATTTAAGCGCGATGAATTTGTAGATAAAATGAATGGTCAGTTTACAGACAGTACACTTAAAAGCGAATTTGAAAATTTAAGTGGGCTTAACTTTCCTGAAAGAGGCATAAAAATCAAAGAGTCGTGGAGCCGCACTGTAAGCCAAAAGCTCTTAATAGATAAAAAATCGGTATATAATTACACTTTAGATGGCATAGATGGAGATATTGCCACAATAAGCTATACTGTGAAGGCTGTTACCGATGGTGAATTGAAAATAGGAATAAATACCGATGCCGATTTTAAAATAACCGGCGACGGCACTTTTAAAATTAATATGCAAACTGGTTTAGCTACAGAAGGTTATGGCTATATAGAAGCTAAAGGGTACATAGACGTAGGTGGAAAGAATGATAAAACAGCAATTGTTTCAGAAACACTATTCAAACAAATTGAGTTAAAAAACTAATTATCAACAAATTAAGCAATTTGTTTAAGTTTTTTTACATTTTAGTAAACTAAATTTTAACTATCTTTGTTGTAAGTGGCTGAAATATACAATGGCAGAAATAAACAAATACCGATTTTTAGACAAGATTAACTATCCCACTGACCTTAAAAAGGTTAGTGAAGAAGACTTAGCAGTTGTTTGTGATGAGGTGCGTGACCTTATTATTGACATTGTATCGGTTAAAGGCGGCCACTTTGGTGCCAGCCTTGGGGTGGTAGAACTATCGGTAGCCCTGCACTATGTATTTAACACCCCTTACGACCAACTGGTATGGGACGTAGGCCACCAAGCTTACGGACATAAAATACTTACCGGCCGTAAAGATGTATTCCACACCAACCGTATATACGGCGGTATTAGCGGTTTCCCTAAGCGTAAAGAAAGTGAGTATGATGCTTTTGGCGTAGGCCACTCGTCAACCTCTATATCTGCTGCTTTGGGTATGGCCGTAGCCTCTGAATATAAAGGAGAGAAAGAGCGCCAACACATTGCCATAATTGGCGATGGTGCTATGACAGCCGGTATGGCATTTGAAGCGCTTAACCACGGAGGTATAGAAAACAGCAACCTGTTGGTTATTCTTAACGATAACTGCATGGCCATAGACCCCAACGTGGGTGCATTAAAAGAGTATTTAACTGATATCACCACATCGCAAACCTATAATAAGGTAAAAGACGAGGTGTGGAAACTATTAGGCAAAATAAGCAAGTTTGGCCCTGATGCCCGCTCTATCGTTCAAAAGGTAGAGAACGGCCTTAAAGCCACGCTGCTAAAGCAAAGTAATTTATTTGAGAGCCTTAACTTTCGCTACTTTGGCCCTATTGACGGGCACGACGTAAACCGTTTGGTTGAGGTAATGCGCGACCTTAAAAATATACCGGGGCCTAAAATTTTACACGTTCTTACGGTAAAAGGCAAGGGCTATAAACTGGCCGAGGCAGACCAAACCCTGTGGCATGCCCCGGGCTTGTTTGACAAGGTTACAGGCGAGATTATAAAGCCGGTTAAAAAAGGCCCTGAGCCGCCTAAGTTTCAGGATGTGTTTGGCCTGACCATAATAGAACTTGCTAAACAAAACGACAAGATTATGGGCATTACCCCGGCTATGCCATCGGGCTGCTCATTAAATATAATGATGAAAGAAATGCCCGACCGTGCTTTTGACGTGGGCATTGCAGAACAACACGCTGTTACCTTTTCGGCAGGTTTGGCTACGCAGGGCATGGTTCCGTTTTGCAACATCTATTCATCGTTTATGCAACGCGCCTACGACCAAGTGATACATGATGTGGCTATACAAAACCTGCACGTAGTATTTTGCTTAGACCGTGGCGGGCTTGTTGGCGCCGATGGTCCAACTCACCATGGGGCATATGATATGGCTTACTTCCGTTGCATACCCAATATGGTTGTTAGCGCCCCGCTTGATGAGGAAGATCTACGCAACCTAATGTATACCGCCCAGTTGCCTGAAAACGCTGGTCCATTTTCTATACGTTACCCACGTGGCAACGGCAGCATGGTAGACTGGCGCAAGCCTTTTACCAAATTAGAAATTGGCAAAGGCCGCAAACTACGCGACGGTAACGATATTGCCATACTATCAATAGGCGCCATAGGCACAGAAGCTATTAAAGCTTGCGAAGCGCTGGAAAACGAAGGCATAAGTGTAGCCCACTACGATATGCGCTTTGTAAAACCTATTGATGAGAAAATGCTGCACAAGGTTTTTCAAAAACACAATAAGGTAATTACACTTGAAGACGGCTGCCTGCCCGGTGGCTTTGGCAGTGCGGTAGTAGAGTTTATGGCCGATAATGGCTATACTGCCCGTGTGGTGCGTTTAGGTATTCCTGATGTTATTGTAGAGCATGGCACACAGCAAGAGCTTTATAACGATTGCGGATACTCTGCTAAGCATGTTGTTGCTGCCGCCGAAGAATTGGTAGGCAAAAAGGTAACTGCTGCTTAATATTTTTTTCTTTTTGTAAAATAATAATATAATACTATGCGTTAATTAGTGTAACAGCTCAGGCTGCGAGTAACACTTTTTCGTTTTAACAGGTTTTTTAGACTTTACACTCCCGGCTGGTTACCGGGAGTTTTTTTTCCGCGCAGGCGGTTCTTTAGCCACGCATTTAGCGCCACCACAGCAAATATCAGCGAAGCACCAATGTAGAAACCGGTGCTCATTTGCTCATCTTTTTTAAATATAATATAGGCCCAAAATATGCCGTACACACTCTCTAAATTTACTGTTAGGTTTAGGGTATAGGGGCTTATTTCTTTCATAACCTCTACCGATGCTATAAAGGTAAAGGCGGTACACACCAAGCCAAATATCAGCAGGTAGCCCCAGTTAGATAACGACACATTAAAAAAATCGGCAGTAAAGCCACCCGTAAGGGCAAAGTAAATACTAAGGGTAATAATGCCCCCTGCCAACTCGTATAGCGATATTATCTTAGAGTCGTATTTCTTAACCAAGGTGCCATTTATAACAGAGAATAGTGCCGAACCCAGGGCCGCTAACACACTCAGTATAATAGCATCGGTATAGCGTGTTTCAATAGTAAATATAAAGCCTATGCCGGCAATAGCCACCAGGCCCATAATTAGCTCTATAGCGCTATGCTTCCGCTTAAAAAAGAAAGGCTCTATAATGGCACTAAAAAAGGCCCCGCAGGAAAAGCAGGCCATAGTAACTGAAATATTGATTTTTACCGCTGCGTAAAAAGCCAGCCAGTGCAGGGCTATAACGCTGCCTATGGCAAAAAACATAAGCATGGTTTTACGGTCTACCGCCACGCTGGCCTTGCGTAGTTTTATAAAGATGAAAATGGCGGGTAAGGCAATAAGTATGCGGTACCATACCAGGGGTAAAGCATCTAAAGTAATAACCTTGCCGAATATGGGCGTAAAACCCCATATAAACACTATAAAGTGCAGCATAAGGTAATACTTAAGCTTCCCTGATTTCATCATACCGCTGCAAAGATAAAATAAGTAATTTGGCGTTTGTAATTATTTAGAGGTGAAAAAACTAATCCTTATATTTTGTACTGTTTTGAGTTTTTCATTGGTTAATGCCCAACCAATGATAGAACCTCTAACGGGTACATCTAAACCAACAGGTGATGAGGTTTACACTATTGTTGATGAAGCGCCACAGTTTCCCGGTGGGCAGGATGAGCTAAACAAGTTTTTAATTAAGAATATTAAATACCCAACTATGGCCAGCGAATGCGAATGCCAGGGACGTGTATTTGTATCATTTGTTATTGATAAAGACGGTACTGTTATTGATGTGAAAATTGCACGCAAGGCCAATAGTTGCAGCACCACTACCTGCTACGATGCCACTAAAAACGTTGTGCCTTGCAACGACCCTAACAAAGCTTCAGAAACTGTTGATTGCGACGCTTCGGGGATGTTAGATAAAGAAGCCATTAGGGTGGTAAAAATTATGCCTAAGTGGATTCCCGGTAAGCTAGCAGGCAAGCCTGTGCGTGTACAATATAATTTACCTGTTAAATTTACCTTACGATGAAGAAACTACTTACCACTATGTCCATATTCTGCCTGTGCGGAATGATTAATGCCCAGCCCATTAAAGATGATGATGTTATTATGCCCCCACCGCCACCGGCAGAAGCGAAAGACATTCCCGTGTTTACTGTTGTTGAGCAAATGCCTGAATTCCCCGGTGGGGAAGATGCTATGCTAAAATTTTTAGCCAAGAATGTACGCTACCCTGAAGTAGCCCGCGACTGCGGTTGCCAGGGTACTGTGTATATAACCTTTATAGTTGATGAAGAAGGCAATGTAATACAACCAAGAATTTTAAGGGCTATTAAAGGCTGTGAGGATTTGCAGCCAGGTGAAAAGCTAAAACCGGACGAAGAAAACCCATGCGAAAGCTCATCTAATGCAATAAGTAGCGAATCTATAAGGGTAGTAAAATCTATGCCAAAATGGGTTTCTGGCACGCAAGCTGGCAAACCGGTGCGTGTACAATATAACCTGCCACTTAAGTTTACCCTGCGCTAAACAGCCCTGTTACCAACCAATTCATTGTTTAAACAATGAATTAATATTTTAATTGGCTGCAACTTGTTTTATAAAATATTCGTTTCTTTGTATGCTTATTAAAATCTATTACCAATATTTAAATTTTATTTTAATGAAAACAGGAGTTGTAAAATTTTTTAAAACCGACAAAGGTTTTGGTTTCATTTCTTCAGATGAACAGGAAGAAATATTTTTTCACTTTAGCGGTGCATCAGAGCCTGTAACCAAAGGCGACCGTGTATCTTTTGAGGTTAAGCAAGGCCAAAAAGGCTTAAATGCTATCAACATCAAAAAAATCTAAGGCTTAAAAAACGTTAAACCAAAAGAAACCCTGACTTAACTGGTCGGGGTTTTTTATATGTTTTAATCAAAAATATAATACCATTAAAAAAGGGGCTTTTAGCCCCTTTTTCTTTTATAAGTCTTTCCAATTAAGCATTTACCAATACCGGCATAACCAGCATCAACATATCCTCATCAGGGTCTGATGCTTCTTTAGATGGAAGTATAATTACCGGGCGGTTAGGCATGCTCATCTCTACCAAAATATCTTCAGTATCAATACCGTTCAATATCTCAATAAGGAATTTAGAGTTAAAGGCAATTACCAAATCCTCACCGTCGTAGCTGCAGGTAAGGCGCTCGTTTGCCGAGTTTGAGTAGTCTAAATCCTCTGCAGAGATTTGTAACTCGCTGCCTGATATAGAGAACTTAATTTGGTTAGTACTTGCGCTGGCAAACACAGCCACACGCTTAAGCGAGCTGATTAACGCCTGCTTGCTGATAACCATTTTGTTTGGGTTATCAAATGGTATTACAGCTACGTAGTTAGGGTATTTACCGTCTATAAGGCGGCAAATAAGGGTAATATTTTCTGTTTGAAAGTACGCGTTGGTATTGTTGTACTCCACCTGCACAGGCGCATCGGTAGATGCAAATATGTTTTGAAGCAGCTTAAGCGGCTTTTTAGGCATAATGAATGATGCATCGTTACCCGGCTTAATATCGGTACGGGTAAAACGCACCAGCTTGTGGCTATCAGTAGCTACAAACGTAACATTGTCGCCCGATAGCTGGAACAATACGCCCGACATTACAGGGCGGATATCATCGTTAGCGGCGGCAAACGTGGTTTTGCTTATCGCACGGTGCAGTATAGAGCTGTCAACAGTAAAGCTATTGCCTTTTTCTATCTTAGGTATTTTAGGAAACTCAGCAGCATCGTGGCCTGTAACCTTGTATTTACCATAGTCAGACGATATCTCAACCGAGTTGTTCTCTCCATTAACATTAAAGCTAAGGGGCTGCTCGGGGAAGGTTTTTAAAATGTCGATAATCAGTTTAGCAGGTATAGTAATGCTGCCCGACGTTTTGCTTTCAACCCCGGCAATTTTGGTGCTCATGGTTATTTCAAGGTCGGTAGCATGTACGGTAAGTTCATTTTTGCCCAGTTCAAACAAAAAATCTTCCAGTATGGGCAGGGTGGTGCTGCTTTGCAACACGCCGCTTATAAGTTGTAAATGCTTTAATAGCGTAGTACTCGATACAATAAAGTTCATAGCTTACAATTATGCTTAGATGGCAAAAATAGCTTATTGCCATTAAAAAAAAAAAAAAAAATACTAACAATTGTTAATTACTGCCTTTGGCAAAGAATGAAATGGGTACCAAAGCCCTGTCCCAAACGTAGTATTGAAATACATAAAGCTTACGCTCATCGTTCAACCGCGCGTGGAAACGGTCGGGATTATATAGTATAGGCTTGCCGTTTTCATCATCCTCTTCCCTGCTGTTTTTTATGTGGAAAAAACTCAGCCTTACTACCTTACCGCCGGTTTCAACAATGCTTAGGCGGGCAAAAGGTACCTGGCTAAGTATAGAATCTACCTTGGCTGGCTTCAGGTTGCGGGCCTCATCTTCAAATACAAGGTTGCCATACGTACCCAAATACTTCTGGGCCATAATACGGTCAACATTCGGCATCACCTTGCCTGATAAGTCTTTTATCTCCACATTGGTATTGCCCTTATTCACCACCTCAAAACTCTCGGCGGGATACTCAGCATACTCCAGTTTTATCTTCGCAATATCATCGGGTTTGTAGCGAAACAGGGCCGGGTCGCGCCAGGCAGCCTCTATGGTTGGGTAGCGCGGCGTTAGGTAGCCATCAAATCCTGGAATCTCAGTAATAAACGGCTCAGGGCTGCCCTCCTGCATCATGTAAGTACCATCTTGCGATGGGGTTTCAGACCCCACGTAGTATACCTTAACAGGGTCGCTATCGTCTTTAGTATATAGCTCAACCTTAATACCATTGGTAGATAGCGCCTTTAGCACATTTTGGCGGGCATTTTTAGGCACACGGCTTTTAGTGCGTACCAGCTTTACGGTTTTTAGCAAAATCCTAACTACATCCTTACGGGCGTTATATTTATCATTAACCAGCCACTCGCTGGCACTCTTGCGCACGGCAGTAACTTTGTTGCCCGACTTATCAGCCAAAAACACTTTGGTAATAGCGGCAGTATCTTCAACGGCAAAGTTGCGCCAGTCCTCATCGGTCATGGCTTTGCCTTTGGTAAAGTATATTATAGCCGCAGTAGCAGCCAGTAAAACAATTATAAGTCCAATCCAAACGGGTCTTTTCATAAAAGCAAAGGTATGCAATAGTGGCTATTAGGTAAAATACAGTTTTAAGGTAGTATCGGAATAAAATCTACAACTCTATAATTATAAAAATTGTAACTAAATAAAACTATCATTTATTAAAATATCCCCCTAAATTAGCCTTATGCAACAGGACAACGATAAGGTAACAATAGACAATTATTTAGACAGCCATTATATACACCGCAGTAATTGGTTAAGGGCCGCTGTGCTAGGGGCTAACGATGGGATAATTTCCATATCAAGCCTTGCTGTAGGGGTAGCGGCAGCAAGTACCACAAGAGAGCCTATTGTTTTAGCCACCGTTGCCGGACTGGTAGCCGGTGCATTATCAATGGCAGCAGGCGAATATGTTTCTGTAAGCTCGCAAACCGATACCGAAAAGGCCGACATTGAAAGGGAGATGAAGGAGCTTGCAGAAATGCCCGAAGAAGAGCTGCATATTTTGGCCCAGATATACGAAAAGCGGGGGCTAAAAAAAGAAACAGCCATGCAGGTAGCTATTGAGCTGACAGAAAAAGACGCCCTGGCCGCCCACATGCGCGATGAGTTAGGCATTAACGAAATTACCCAGGCAAACCCCATACAGGCTGCCTTAGCATCAGGTGCATCATTTAGCGTTGGCGGCGTACTGCCCCTGTTAGTAATACTTTTTGCACCCATAAAGGGTATGGAGTATTGGATTTATGGTTTTACCATTATTTTCTTAATTATACTAGGCACAACGGCTGCCAAAACCGGTGGCTCCAGCATAAAAAAAGCCATTGCCCGCATTACCGTGTGGGGAACCATAGCTATGGCACTATCGGCATTAGTTGGCTATCTTTTTGGGGTGAATGTTTAATTGAGTTTTGATGTCACTTCTCACTCAGCAGTCTTCTCTCCATTAACCAAAAATATGTAAACAGAGGAAGGGGTTAGCAAGAAGAAACTTAAAATAGCTTTCTATAAACTATAGTTTATAGAATTAATAAGGCAAAAAGCAACCGCTACTTTACTGTGCTTAATAAAATGGTATGTAATGGCGTTACTTGTTGGCTGTACTTGCTCGATACTAATTTTTTAGGTACTCTAATAGCGTAATGGTTTGCCATTGTAATTAAAAACTGAACTGTTGAATTTGCCGAAAACCGGTTTGATTGTTTGTTAGAATGGCGTTTAAGTTCATTATTTAAGTAATTAACCGCTAAACTATGGTTAGATAATTTAACGCAGGTTGCTATTTCTAACAATCGCGCCCATGCAGTAATGTACGTGTTTTTCGAATGTGATATTTCAATTAAAGCATTTTTACATTGAGCATATTTACCCTGGGTAAAAAAACTAAAAGCCACTAAAAACTGATAAAACCAATCAATATGTTCATCCTTAAAATACAGCTTATAATCATCAGGTATTGATGCTGGTGTAGTTGCCTTTTCATTTAAAAGCAACCGTATTAAAAAAAAGAAAAACAAATTTCTTTTGTCCTCTATTTTCAAACTTTTATCGATCAAAATTATCTCATTAATAACCGTATACAAATAATCTACACGTGAGCCAAAATGAAACCCATGTAAAAAATTAACGATTAATATTTTACGTTTTACTAAAACAGATGAAGGCTCTTTCGAATTTTCAACCAATTTCATAGCCTCCTCTGTATACTTTTTAAATTTTGATTTATCCTCAAAATTAATTTGTGCTAAACACCCCAGTAAAATTGCCTTAACTTCACTATTACCGGCTTTATCGGCCATTCTTATTATTTCAGCCTTGTTCAAAAAATTATCGCCAAGGTCAGTAACAGAGTCGGGGTCGTTTAAATACAAGGATGCTACTTTATCTGTAATTACGGCTGTTTTATACATTAAGTAATTATCAACCTCCTGCTTCTGCTCAATTAAAATAGCTTTCCACTCCTGTATGTCTTTATCTGTTTGAGAGCTTAGCTTTATAGCCGATTTGTTTCTCAAATAATAATCATTCAACCAATAGTCATTTCCGGCTTTCAACGTTTCTTTTAAATCGTCTAAATAACCCTCAAAAATATTTTTCGGTTCAATCTCTTTATACACATTACATAAAATATAGCTTCTAAGCCTTTTATCACTTTCAACAAATCGGGCAATTTTAAGCTCCTCAACCTCTTTAGTGCAAAAACTTGTAAACCTCCGTAAATCATCATATTTCGCCTTGCTTGATAATTCATCAGCCTGTAAAGCCAGCTCAATTTCAACCAAACTGGCACTAAAATCATCCATTTTTTGGCCTTTAGTACCCAATAATCTTATAAATAATACGTATCGCTTATCATTAGTCCATTTTGCTTTGTTAAATAAAAGCCTCCTTTCTGCGGTGCTAAGTTCATTCAGCAAATAAAACAACTTCTTACCTATCATAAAACTATTTTTGTCCTATTCAAATTTACTATATTATTTTAATACACACACTGGTATTATATATACATTATTTAATCATATATTACTGATTATCTATATTTTACAAACATAACTATAGTTTAAGTTGATTGAAAAAACAAAAACAACAGTGCAATCAATATACATAAGACAGTATACTATAAATACATAATATACTAATATTCAGCTGATTAATACTTAAAACACAATAAAAACATACAATTATGAATAGGACAATATTATTAAAATAGATTATAAACAAACCCTGCTGACAGCTAAATTTGAGTTTGTTACAAGTTTGCATATAAAGCACAGGCTTACAATATATTACTATGGAAAATGATTTTTGTTGTAGAAGTTTAAAATTCAAATGCATAACCCTATTTCTACTATCAATTCTAACAATAAGCAGCAGGCATTTACATGCTCAGGTTTTAATAAATGAAATAAATGTTAAACCCGGCACCAACGCAACAAGTGCTCAATTTCAATCGCTAAAAGATTGTACCAACCCTACCTACGGCAACGAGTATATTGAACTTTATAATACAGACCCTTGCAACGCTGTAGACATTAGTTGCTATTTAATTGCTACTCCATATTCAGGTATTACAGCAAATTCTCAAGGTTCTTTCAG
>JAIXUZ010000047.1 GCA_027483285.1 Bacteroidota bacterium | reverse complement strand
GGGGCAACAGGCCCGACGGGTGTTGGTGTAACTGGTCCGACCGGACCATCAGGTTCTAATGGTTTAGCAGGTGCAACTGGTCCTACAGGCGTCGGTGCAACAGGCCCAACAGGCGTCGGAGCAACTGGCCCAACAGGTGTTGGTATAACAGGTCCGACCGGACCATCAGGTTCTAATGGTTTAGCAGGGGCAACTGGTCCTACAGGCGTCGGCACAACCGGCCCGACTGGGGTTGGTGTGACTGGACCTACAGGTGTTGGTGTTACTGGTCCTACTGGACCATCAGGTTCTAATGGTTTAGCAGGGGCAACAGGCCCGACGGGTGTTGGTATAACAGGTCCGACCGGACCATCAGGTTCAAATGGTTTAGCGGGCGCAACTGGCCCTACTGGGGTTGGTGTTACTGGCCCTACTGGACCATCAGGTTCTAATGGTTTGGCAGGAGTAACAGGTCCTACAGGACCATCAGGTACAAATGGTTTAGCAGGTGCAACAGGGCCTACCGGAGCCGGGGTAACAGGACCGACAGGTTTAGCAGGAGTAACTGGACCAACAGGAATAGGCATAACGGGGCCGACAGGCGTGGGAGTAACGGGCCCAACAGGCTCAGGAGGTGTTGGGCCAACAGGACCGACAGGGGTTGGCATTACCGGACCTACAGGCTCCGGAGGCACAGGACCAACAGGACCGACAGGACCATCATGGCTTATAACCGCTGTCAATATTACTACCGCGGGACAAATACAAATTGTTACTGATATACCAAGTACTACGTCATCTACCTCCAATCTCTGGACTACTTTAGGGAATGCATCAACATCTCCGGCTATTAACTTTGTTGGAACCCGCGATGCGCAAGACCTTGTATTCCGCACACAGAACATAGAAAGGATGCGGATCAGAAATACCGCAGGCACAGGCAACGTAGGCATAGGGACTGCAGCACCTGTTTCAAGTGCAAAACTAGAGTTATCGAGTACAACACAAGGTTTTTTACCCCCACGAATGAGTACTACAGAGCGATTGGCAATTGCATCGCCAGCAACAGGCTTGATGGTTTACGATACCACCTTAAACCAAATGGCTTATTTTAATGGAACCTCGTGGGTAATATTCTAAACGTATAATAACAAATTACCCTGCTACAAAAGTAACCGGGGTAATTTGCTTATGTGTAAAGGATTATGCCTGTGTGGAGTGTTACCTCTTTTGGCTTACAAGCCTTTAGCTATAGTCACTTTTATCAGGTAAAAACACCCTTATAAAAACAAACAACGGTCATATTTTTTAAATAGATACTGACTTAACTTTGCAGCAAATAATAGTTTTACAGCAATGGGATTTGAACCTATATATTATGCAGTACCTTATTTTGTAATACTTATAGCAATTGAGCTATTTGTAAATCACAAAGAGAATAAAGGCTGGTACGAAACAAAAGACTCTGTAGCCAGCATTGCCATGGGCATTGGCAGCCTTGTTATAAACCTTGGCGTAAAAGCGGCTTATGTTTTAGCGTATATATGGATATACGAAAACTACCGCCTGTTCAACTTAGAACCCGTATGGTGGGTGTGGGTGCTTTTGTTTTTTGCCGATGATTTTACCTTCTACTGGCACCACCGCCTTAGCCACGAAATTCGTATCCTTTGGGCAGCGCACGAGAATCACCACTCATCAACCAACTATAACCTGGCCGTAGCCCTGCGCCAAAGCTGGACCGAACTATTTTACAAATATGCCTTTTGGTTCTGGTTGCCTTTACTGGGCTTCCCGCCCTGGATGATACTGGTACAAATGTCGTTTAGCCTTATATACCAGTTTTGGGTACATACTGAGGGTATCCGCAACCTAGGTCCCCTAGAGTGGTTCTTCAGCACCCCATCGGCCCACCGTGTGCACCATGCAAGCAATATTGTATACTTAGACCGTAACCACGGCGGCATACTTATCATTTGGGACCGCCTGTTTGGCACCTACCAAAAAGAGCTGCCCGAAGAGCCCGTAAAATATGGCCTTACTAAAAACGTCGAGAGCTTTAACCCCTTGGTAATAGCCACGCACGAGTATGTAAACATTGGCCGCGACGTAAAGCGTGCACCCGGCTTTTGGAACAAGTTGAAGTACTTTTTTATGCCGCCGGGCTGGAGCTACGATGGCTCTACCCAAACCGCCAAAGAACTTCGCGCTAATCTTAAAAAACAAAAGCACCAACCAATTCAAAATGCATAATTCAGAATGCACATTGGTTTTATGGTAAATTAAGTACAACCCTTTTGTTGTTTTTCCGTTCAAGGCTTACATTTACGCCTTCAAATCATCATCTACATGGACCAGTTTTTGGATATCGCTAAGTACATTTTACCATCATTAGTTGTTTTAGCTACCGCATATTTACTAATCGAAAAGTTTTTAGAAAATGAGCGCCACCAACGCAACATGACCTTTAGGCGAGAGTCGCAGGGCCTAACCACACCGGTACGTTTGCAAGCCTACGAGCGTTTAACCATATTGCTGGAGCGTATTACGCCAGGCAACTTAATTAGCCGTGTACACAAAAGCGGAATGAGTGCCAAACTGCTACAGGCCGAGCTTTTAAAGGCCATCCGTACCGAATATGAGCATAACCTATCTCAGCAGGTATACGTGTCGCCTGGCGCTTGGGAACTTATTAAAAACGCCAAAGAAGAAACCATTAAGCTGGTAAACACCGCCGCTATAAACGTTAGCGACGAGGCTTCAGGCGTAGACCTTGGCAAGCTAATCCTCGAGGTATCTATGAACATAGAAAAAATGCCTACCCAGGTAGCGTTAGACTATGTAAAACAAGAAGCCCGCCAGCTGTTTTAATATGGTACTTACCATTTTGCTGGCTATGTGGGTAGTGCTGCTAACATTAGCGGTACTATATCTGTTCTTTTGGCTCGATATGCTTATCAATGCCCTAAAACACCCATTCCCTAACAATAAAGACAAGTACATTTGGCTGGCGATATTAGCCACCATTATTGGTGCTATACCCTATTACTATCAGGTAAAAAAGCTATCCTCTAGAACCTAGCACCTGTAACCTATCCCCTATTCCTCCTCCTCTGTTTTTCGCTTTTCACTTTTAGTTTTTCGTTCCTCCGCGCCTTCAACCACAATCACAATCTCCCCTTTGGGCGGATGCGCCGTATAGTGGGCAAACAACTCGGCAACAGTACCCCGGCGGTTTTCCTCAAACATCTTCGTCAGCTCGCGGCTCACGCAGGCCTGCCTTTCGGCCCCAAAGTACTCCACCATCTCACCCAGGGTTTTTATCAGCTTGTGCGGACTTTCATATAACACAATCGTACGCTCCTCGACAGCCAACTCCTTAAACTTAGTTTGCCTGCCTTTTTTAGGCGGAAGAAACCCTTCAAACACAAACCTGTCGCAAGGTATACCCGAGTTTACCAGCGCCGGCACAAAAGCCGTAGCACCCGGCAAACACTCCACAGCTAAACCATTGCGAATGCACTCGCGCACCAGTAAAAAACCGGGGTCAGATATTGCAGGCGTACCTGCATCCGATACCAGGGCGATACTCTCACCAGCCATTATTCTCGCCGTCCACCCCGCAACCGTTTTATGTTCGTTGTGCATGTGGTGCGATACCGGCCTTTTATCAATATTAAGCTTTGATAGCAGGAACGATGTATTCCGCGTGTCCTCGGCCAATATCACATCAACCATACCCAGCACCTTTACAGCACGCAGCGTAATATCATCAAGGTTACCAATAGGTGTGGGTACTATATATAGCTTAGACATGGGGGCGAAATTAGGAATTATTAAGCAGGTTTTAGTATTGATAGCACCCAAATACCTGAAATTCAGCTAAGGACAAATTTCATCAGAACCAAATTTATCTTCCTCCAAATCAAACACTTAACCACCAGTTAACAAAAATTAACCAACCAGTGTTTGCACATTAATTAAACGTTTGTTTAAATTTGTAGTGTGAAATATACAGTAACCTCAATAAACGATACCGGGTTTGAAAAAAAGAACCAGATTCTGGATGTAGCTGAAGAGCTGTTTTCGGCCAATGGATTTGACGGTGTTAGTGTGCGTGACTTGGCTAAAAAAGCCGATATAAATATCGCAATGATATCGTATTATTTCGGCTCTAAAGAAAACCTTTATGTAGCACTGTTAGAACGCAAAATGATTACCATTAGGCAAGATATCCGCTCTGCGTTTCCTAATGGAGGTAGTGCGTGGAACAAGCTATACTATATTATTGAAAACTATGTAGACCGGATGGTTGAAAACCGCAAGTTTATGAATATTGTATTCTCTGAACTTGGCACTACCCAACGCGAACAGATATCCAACTTTTTGCGCAATCGGTTTGTAGATAACCAAAACGCTTTTCACGAAATTATTCAACAAGGTATTTCCGACGGTGAGTTTAGGCCGGTAGACCCACAACTAACCATTGTGTCTATTATAGGTACGCTAAAACTATATGTAAGCAACCCTATGATGGTACAAAAACTATTGAACGAACCTACTGAAGAAGGCGCATATAGCAAGAAACATCGCGACCGTATGAAAGCGCACCTTATAGACCTGATGACCCGCTTTTTAAAGCCTTAATATTTTTTTGACAACTAATTAAACAAATGTTTAAATAAGAATATGAAATACATTAAAAACCTAACGGCAATTGTACTGTTTACACTACTAACGGGAGCAATACAAGCCCAAAAGCTAACGCTGGACAATGCCGTGCAACTGGCTACAGCCAATAGCAAGCAGTTAAAATTTTCTGCCGCTAAAGTTGATGCTGCCGATGCTAAAAAAGACCAAAGCGTTAATTCATTCATTCCGCAGGTAACGCTAAACAGCACCTACTCGCGCCTTAGCGACAATATAGAGCCGTTTACCATTAGCATTCCCGGCTTTGGCTCGCAGGTGCTAAACCCCCAAATTTTAAACCAGTATACCAATAGGGTTAGCATACAATCTACCCTGTTTGGTGGCCTGCGCAATCAAAACAACTTAAAAACCACCCAGTACCTTGAAACAGCCGCTAAGCTTGATGCGGAGAAGGATGCTACTGATGTTCGTTTTAATGCCATTAGCGCCGTGCTAAACCTGTACAAAGGGCAACAAACACTTAAGCTGGTTGATGAGAACCTGAAACTATCGGACACCCGCATTACCGATGTTACCAATATGTACAATGCCGGTACCATGTTGCAAAACGACGTGTTGCGCACAGGGCTTAACAAATCGAACCTGGAAATTAGCCGCATGGATGTGGAAAGTGGCATAAGCACCGCCAACTACAACCTGAACATACTATTAGGCCAGGGCGAAACAATAGTTAACGAGTTTGATGAGAACAGCCTTTTTCCCGTTGCTGAGCAAAAACCTGCCAATGCGTGGGTTGCCGATGCATTAGCCAACCGCAGCGATAAAAAAGCAGCCGATACCCGCAGCCTGGTATCGCAAGTGGGGGTAAACAATGCCAAAGTGGGCTATATGCCAACCCTTACTGCCGGCTTTAACTACTACTACAACAACCCCAACCAGCGTGTTTTCCCCCAGCAGGATGCCTTTAAAGGCACATGGGACTTAGGTGCCACCCTATCGTGGAACCTTACCAGCCTATACGCTACCGGGGCTAACGTGCGCGAGGCTAAGCAAAACGTACTACAAAGCAACCTTACCTCTTCTATTATTGAAGATGGTATAAAGATGGAGGTTAATGCCAACTACAATGCCTACACCGTTGCTAAAGCCAAGATTGACCTAGCGCAAAAAGCCCTAGACCAGGCTATAGAAAACCAACGCGTGGTTAAAAACAGGGTAGACAATGGCGTAAACCTGCAAACCGATTTACTAGATGCTGACGCTTTTGTATTCCAAGGCCAGATAAACCTGCTAAACGCCAAGATAGATGCCCAGTTGGCTTACTTCAAACTATTAAAATCAGTAGGAAAATAATCAACCTGAATTAAAAAACTTAACTAAATAATAGTACCGATGGAAACAGTTCAAAATACAGAAACCACACCTGCTCCTAAAAAGAAAAACCGCATGGTAGTGCGCATAGTACTGGCAGCCGTGTTAGTAGGTGGTTTATACTTTGCCTACACCCGTATTGCTTACGGCATGGCGCACGAGAATACCGAAAACTCGCAGATAGAAGCCAACCTATACCCAATGTCGTTCCGTGTAGGTGGTTTTGTAGAGAAAATTTTTGTTGCCGATAACCAGGCGGTTAAAAAAGGTGATACCTTGGCTATACTAGACAGCCGCGACCTTGCCATTAAAGTGCAACAGGCGCAAATTGCTATAGATAATGCCATTGCCAACGTAGACTTGGTTGCCGCAAACGCAGGTACATCTGCCGCCAACACCACCGTTAGCAACTCTAACATAGCTACAGCACAAGCCAACGTTGATGCTGCCGATGTTCGCGTATGGCAAGCCACGCAAGACTTTAACCGTACCAATACCTTATTCGCTTCAAAATCGGCAACACAACAGCAATTAGACAATGCCAAAGCCGCTAAAGAAACCGCTGAAAAGCAATTAATAGCTGCCCAAAAACAACTGGCCAGCGCCAAAGACCAATACACCGCATCGGGTGCCGGCACATCGGCCGCGCAACGCCAGATTAAACTGGCCCAAATTGCCGTAAACCAACGCCAAAGCGACCTTGACCTTGCCAAGCTTAACCTATCATATGCTTTTGTATTAGCCCCTGCAAACGGTTTTGTATCGCGTAAAAGCATTCAGGTAGGCCAGCTGATAAACCCCGGCCAGGCTATTTGCACCGTGGTTGACGATAGCAAAGTGTGGGTGGTAGCCAACTTTAAAGAAACCCAAATTGAAGACATTAAAGTAGGCCAAACCGTTACCGTAAAAGTAGATGCCTACCCCGGCCAAAAGTTTGAAGGCAAAGTAGAGTCTATCCAGGCCGGTACAGGTGCTAAATTCTCATTGCTTCCTCCTGATAACTCTAGCGGCAACTTTGTAAAAGTGGTACAACGCGTGCCTGTTAAAATTATAATAGACAATGCCCAAAGCAAAGAGTTTGTATTGCGCCCGGGTATGAATTGCAGCATTGCTGTAGATACTAAATAGTATTATTTATGGAATCTGTAAAACCATTGGTTTACGACCCCGACGCGCTGGTAGAGTATGGCTGGCGTAGGGC
>JAIXUZ010000399.1 GCA_027483285.1 Bacteroidota bacterium | reverse complement strand
TTACTTGAATTACAGGTACAAAGTTAACAAACAAACCGCGTTTGTGTTCATCCTTTAAATAATGACCTTAATTTTGATGTATGGAAATCTTAGCACAAGGGTATACTATATACCATGGCAACGCGGTATTTGCCCAATTACAGGCATTTATAGAAGAAAACTACCCTACCCACAGCATTGTAGTTTTGGTTGATGATAATACGTTTGAATTGTGCCTACCTATTATTTCAGGCTATAGCGATGCCATTGCCAATGCCGAAATTATTGAAATCCCATCGGGCGAAGCCAATAAAACCCTTGTAAACATTGCCCATATTTGGGATAGCCTTACCGGCCTTGGTACCGACCGTAATACCCTGCTTATTAACCTGGGTGGTGGTTTGGTTAGCGATATGGGGGGCTTTGCTGCTTCTACTTTCAAACGTGGCATTCCTTACATAAACATTCCTACCAGCTTATTAGCTATGGTTGATGCATCGGTTGGCGGCAAAACCGGCTTCGATTTTAACTCTATAAAAAACCAAATTGGGCTTTTCTCAAACCCTAAAGCGGTGTTTATAGAGCCTACTTTTTTAAAGACATTACCCGAACGCGAGCTTTTTAGTGGCTTTGCCGAAATGCTAAAACACGCCCTGATTGCCGATGCAGGCCTTTGGACTGAACTTAAAACTATCAACCCTACACAAATAGACAATATTGCACGCTTTATACCTGCCAGCATACAGATAAAGAACACCTTTGTTACCCAAGACCCACATGATAAAGCCGAACGCCGCGCCCTTAACTTTGGGCATACTTTTGGCCACGCCATTGAAAGCTATTTTATAGGTGCTGATAACGAACTGCTGCACGGCGAAGCCATTGCTATTGGCATGGTTTGCGAAAGCTTTATAGCAGTTGAAAAGGGCTTTATTTCGCCTGTAGTGTTAAAAGAGATAGAAGAACTTATTGCCACCCATTTTAGCTTTAGTGCTTTAGATAGTTATGATGAGGAGGCAATCCTATCGCTTATGGAGCAGGATAAAAAGAACAGCGATGGCAACATTAACATGGCCCTTATTACAAGCATAGGCTCTTACCAAATTAATGTACCCGTTAACTACGACGAAATAAAAAGGGCCTTGCATTACTGCAAAGCCCTTTCTTACTAACTAAAAAACACTTATCTGTCTAACTAAATATTCTTTTAGTAGCTAAGTACTTTAAACGTTGTACGACGGTTTTTCTGGTGCTCGTCTTCAGTACATTTAACATCATTAGCACAACCATTAACCAGTTTGGTTTCGCCATAACCTTTCCATGTTAAGCGGTCTTTAGATATACCACGTTTAACAAGGTATGCCACTGCTGATTTTGCACGGTTTTGAGATAAGGTAATGTTATATTGGTCGTTTGCACGAGAGTCGGTATGAGAACCTAATTCCAACACCATGTTAGGGTACTCTTTCATCAACTTAACAATCTTATCAAGTTCTACTGCTGCATCCGGGCGAATGTTGTATTTGTCCAAATCGTAGTATACGTTTTCAAGCGTAAAGTCTTTGGCCAATGCCGGGTTGTAAGGGTCTAGTATAAAGTCGCGGCGTAAAGTCTCCGACTTAGTTAAACCTTTAGTAGTAGCATCGCCTGTTGCGGTAGAGTATTTTTCTTTAGAGGCTATCAAAGAGTAATCTGTGCTAACTTGAATAGGCGTTTGGTAGTTACCGTTAGCATCTGTTGTAAACTCTAGCTTCGTATTGGTTTGCATGTCAATAACCTCCACTCTAGAGTTTGCCAATGGTAAACCAGTCGACTTATCTGTAACTGTACCTACAAGCATAAAAGCCATTTGTGGTACTTCTTTCTTGCGCACAAATGTAAAAATCTTGTCTCCACCCAAACGGTTAGATGATAGGTAGCCATTACGTAAATCACTTTTCAGGGTGAAAGAGAAATCATCCTGCGTAGTATTTACAGGGTAGCCTTCGTTTATAGCGCGTCCAAATTTACCATCGCCTAAATCTTTAGCACGGAACACATCTAAACCACCCATGTTGGTATGGCCTTCTGATGAGAAGTAAAGGTTAGAATCGGCAGGGCAGTAGAAAGGGAACATCTCGTCTAACGATGTGTTAATACCCGGGCCTAAGTTAATAGGAGTACCCCAGCCTTCGCCTTCTTTTTTGCTCATGTAAATATCAGTTCCACCTAAACCACCTGGCATGTCTGATATAAAGTATAAGGTCTTCTCATCTGGCGACAATGTTGGGTGGCCTGTTGAGAAGTCATCGCTGTTATATTTAAACATCAATAGGTCTTTCCATTTGTCACCGTCTAGCGTAGCACGGAACAATTGTAGGTTATTGTTATTATCTGCACCTTTTTTAAGCTTGGTTTTGGTGTAGTTGCTACGGGTAAAGTAAATGGTTTTACCGTCTTTAGTAACTACAGATGGGCCTTCGTGGTATGGGCCGTTTACCTGGCCTTCAATCAACTTTGGCTCTTGCCATTTGTCAGTACCTTTGTTTTCGGTATAGTAAAGGTCAAGGTAAGAGTTCCCTGTCCAAGGGTTAACCTTGTCTGCATCAATCTCATCATGGTCTGCTGCAAAAATAAAACCGTCTTTGTACAATGCGGTAGTGTAATAGTTCTCCAACCCTTTCAGGCGTATCTCCTCTACTGTATAACGCAAGGTATCTTTCATAAATAGGTCTGATGAGTCGCACGATGCCAATAGCACCTGCGCTGTTTTATCATCAGCTTTTATAGATAAGTACTTGTTGTACCAAACCTTAGCCTCATCATACTTTTTATTAGCCTGCAACATACGGGCATAGTGAAAGTAGTTGACAGGGTCTGTATCCGGCTGCAACACAACATCAGCATAAGCTTTCTCAGCCTTAACCGTGTTGTTAATTAAGCGGTAAGAATTTGCAAGGCCTTCGCGGGCGTTTGGTATGTCTTTTTTATCCAACGCTTTCTCAAATGATTCGATAGCTTTTGAGTAACGAAGCATATCGAACGATTTGGTGCCTTGCTTAAAATGCATATTGGCACAACCTGTAACTAGAGTTGACAGGGCCAAAATGCATACTAAGCGTGTATATGATTTTATCATAGTAATTTGATTTAGGTTAGGGATGGGACCTAAGGTTAGAAATAACGTGGTGTTTTAATTTTCAATAAACCGCGTCCAAAGTCAAAGCCTAGCATAAACTCGTGCGATGCACCAACATAGTTATAGCGTACGCTTTGCAGTTTATAATCATAAGCATAACCTAAACGGAAACGACGGTTAATTAAAAACTCTATCATACCTACCACGGCATCTTGTGTACGATATGATGCGCCTAACCAAACTTTGTCGTTAAACAAAAAGTGTACGTTAAAATCAAACTGCACAGGGGAAACGGTTGCTGTTTGGTACTTCATTAAAAACGATGGGCGTATTTTTAAAAAGTCATTGGCTTTAATTACATAGCCCGCTTGCAAAAAGTAGTGACGGCGTAAAAAGCTTGTTTTAGTAAAGTCTACGTTAAACTTGGTTTTTGGTACATAAGCCATTAATGTAGGGAATGATAAACCTGCATAAAACTTTTCTGAATTAAAAAACATACCAAAACCTATACGGGTAGCAAACGCACGGAAAGGTTGCATGTTTGGGTCGCCACCATTTTGGCCGTCCCAATAAACATCAGGCTCCTGGGCATTAAGAAAGGTACCACCGGCACGTATACCAAAGCTTAGGCGGGTTTTCTCGCTAAACTTAATTTTATAAGCGTAGTTGGCATAAATATCGGTGTTGTTGTTTACACCAATACGGTCGTTACAAATAGTTAAACCCCAGCCCATTGTGTTATTGGACATAGGTCCGTCTACAGAAAGCACTGCCGTTTTAGGGGCTCCGTTCCAGTTGGTCCACTGGTCGCGGTATAGCAGCGTACTCGAAATGTAGCTTTGAGTACCTGCATACGCCGGATTTAAAAATACCTGGTTAAACATGTACTGGCTAAACATAGCTTCCTGCTGGGCTTTTACTCCTGTTAGTGCCGCTATTGCCAATGCTGCTGTTAGTATAACCTTTTTCATATAATCTGGTGTTTAAACCTGTTTTAATTCTCTACTTAATAATATCCGGCGCGGCTTGCACCGCGCCGGATATGTTATAATTAATTTTTATTATTTACCTAAACTGTGGCGCAATTCTACTGTTGCTTTAAATGTCAACTCGCCTTGGTTTGGTACATTAACAGTAAACAATACAAAGTATACTCCATCTGGCATTAACCTGCCTTGGAAATTGGTACCTGCCCAATCGTTTGCATAGCCTTCTTTTTCAAATATCACTTGTCCCCAACGGTTAAACACTGTGAACTTGTTATCTGTAAAGGTTTCAATGCCATGTATCACGTAGTAGTCATTCAGGCCATCCATGTTACCAGGGCTAAAGCCGGTTGGTAGCTCAATTACAGGAGGACAAGTCAGTACATATTCCTCAGTAATAGCACAGCCATTCGCATCGGTAATAGTTACAGTGAATGTATCGCAAGAAAGATTTTGCAAATCT
>JAIXUZ010000145.1 GCA_027483285.1 Bacteroidota bacterium | reverse complement strand
TCATCGCCGTATTTGCAAAACCCTGTTGATATGGGTGCTGATATTGTTATGCATTCGGTTACCAAATACCTATCAGGCCACAGCGATGTTATTATGGGCTTTTTAGGCACAAATAACGATGACCTACATGCCCAGTTGGCCTTTATATTAAATAGCACCGGTACTAATCCTGGCCCTCAGGATTCATTCCTTGTGCTACGCGGTACCAAAACGTTGCACCTGCGCATGGAGCGCCATTGCGAAAACGCTGCCAAGGTGGCTGAATTCCTTAACACCCACCCAAAGGTTGACAAGGTATACTACCCTGGTTTACCATCGCACCCCGGCCACGAACTGGCTAAAAAGCAAATGCGAGCGTTTGGAGGTATGGTATCATTCACACTTAAAAATGATAGTGTGGACGAGGCATTGCGTGTAATGAAATCAACTCACTTGTTCTCGTTGGCCGAATCATTAGGCGGCGTAGAATCGTTAATAGGCCACCCTGCTACTATGACCCATGGCGCCATTCCGCGTGAAGAGCGTATTAAAAACGGGTTGAGTGATTCGCTTATCCGCCTGAGTGTTGGTGTTGAAGACGCTGATGATTTAATTGAAGATTTAAAGAACGCTATAGGCTAATAATCTTGCTACAAAACCTTCCATACAAAATAGTACTGGCATCAAAATCGCCACGCAGACAGTTTTTGATTAAAGAATTGGGGCTCGATTTTGAGCTCCGTACCCTTGACGTGGATGAAAGTTTCCCTGAAACACTTATCCGCGAGCAGATACCATTATACCTGAGCGAGCATAAGGCGTCTGAGTTTTTGTCAGACTTAGGCGACGATGAACTGCTTATTACTGCCGACACCATTGTATGGATTAACAACAAGGTGATGAATAAGCCGCAAGACAGAGTCGAAGCCATTGCTATGCTTACCGAATTATCGGGTAATAAACACGAGGTTTTTACTGGTGTTTGTCTTATGACAAAATATAAAAAGGTTACTTTTTTTGATTGTACAGAGGTCTATTTTAAGCAATTAAGCCCTGCCGAAATAGAGTATTATGTAGACAAGTACGAACCTTACGACAAAGCCGGTGCATATGGTGCCCAGGAATGGATTGGATACATTGCTGTTGAGAAAATAATAGGGTCGTACTTTAATGTAATGGGCCTGCCTGTGCACAAGGTATACGAGCAATTAGCTAAGTTTTAATTCTGTCATTTAGTCACACTTTAGTGCTTGGCATATTGTTTGAAAGCCTTGCGCAGATACATTTTATACAATTATGGAAACAGGAAAAATAAACGTACAAACGGAGAATATTTTCCCGATTATCAAGAAGTTTTTATACTCTGACCACGAAATATTCCTTCGTGAGTTAGTGTCTAATGCAGTTGATGCAACGCAAAAGTTAAAAGCATTGTCATCATTAGGAGAAGCCAAAGGCGACCTTGGTGAGTTAGACGTAACAGTAGTATTAGATAAAGAAGCCAAAACCCTTACCATAAAAGACAAGGGTATTGGCATGACCAAGGAAGAAGTAGAGAAATATATTACCCAGATTGCCTTTTCGGGTGCTGAGGAGTTTGTAAATAAATACAAAGACAAAGCCAGCGAAGCGAATGCAATTATCGGCCATTTTGGTTTAGGTTTTTACTCGGCTTTTATGGTGGCTGAAAGAGTGGAAATCATCACTAAATCGTTTAAAGATGAACCTGCAGTGCGCTGGGAATGTGATGGAAGCCCTGAGTATACTATTGAAACAGCTAATCGTACTGAGCGTGGAACAGATATTATATTGCACATTGCGGCTGACTCAGAAGAGTTTTTAGAGAATGAGCGCATAGATACCTTATTAAATAAATACTGTAAGTTTTTACCTGTAGCTATAAGGTACGAAGACAAGCAACTAAACAATACCAACCCGGCATGGACCCGCAAGCCAGCTGATTTAACAGATGAGGATTACAAAGCCTTTTACTCTGAGTTATACCCGTATGCTGATGAGGCGTTGTTCCACATCCACCTAAATGTTGACTTTCCGTTTAACCTAACAGGTATCCTCTACTTCCCTAAAACGAAGAACAACTTTGAGGTTCAAAAGAATAAGATTCAACTATATAGCAACCAGGTGTATGTTACCGATTCGGTTGAAGGTATTGTACCTGACTTTTTAACCCTGTTGCATGGTGTATTAGATTCGCCCGATATCCCGCTAAACGTATCGCGCAGCTACTTACAAGCCGACCAAAACGTTAAGAAAATAAGCAGCCATATTACCCGCAAAGTTGCTGACAAGCTGGATGAACTGTTCCGTAACAACCGCGAGGACTTTGAGAAGAAATGGGATGATATTAAGTTGTTTATTGTATACGGTATGCTTAGTGATGATAAGTTCTTTGAGAAAGGAACCAAGTTTAACTTGCTTAAGAATACCGAAGACAAATACTTTACTGTTGAAGAATATATTGAGAAAATAAAGGCCGCCCAAACCGATAAACAAGGCGACACTATAGCGCTGTACTGCTCAAATACGAACGAACAGCATCCGTTTATTGAAGCTGCTAAAAACAAAGGCTACGATGTGTTGGTAATGGATACCCCATTAGACAGTCACTTAGTTAGCCGCCTGGAACAAACTAACCAGAAGCTGAAATTTACCCGTGTAGATGCTGATACCATCGATAAGCTGATTAACAAAGAAGATACGCAACCATCTAAGCTTAGCGATGAAGAGCAAACATCATTAAAGCCAATTTTTGAAGGCCAGATTGAAGCAGGTAAGTTTACTGTAGTGTTTGAAAGCCTTAGCGAAACTGATCAGCCTGTAATAATAACCCGCCCTGAGTTTATGCGCCGTATGAAAGACATGAGCGTTGCCGGCGGCGGTGCCAATATGTTTGGCATGATGCCGGAGATGTATAACCTGGTAGTAAATGCCAACCACCCGCTTACGTCTAAAATTCTGGTTGAAGTAAATGCTGATAAACAAAGCCAACTGGCAAAACAAGCCTGCGATTTAGCCTTGCTATCGCAAGGATTGCTAAAAGGCGAAGACCTTACTAAGTTTATTAAGCGCAGTGTGGAATTGATAAATTAATAGCTGATAGCTGAAAAAAAATCCCCGCCTAAGGTGCAGGGATTTTTTTTAAGATTCTACAAGCTAACCGCTATAAGCTACAAGCTAATTTTTCACTGCAATAGCAGATATCTCCACCTTGGCGCCGCGAGGTAGTGAGTCTACCTGCACTGTTTCGCGGGCGGGCGGGTTAGAGCGGAAGAACTCGCCATAAATATCATTCACCTGTTTAAAGTTGGCCAAGTCGGTAACGTAAATAGTGGTTTTAACAATATGATTGTAGTTCATATCAGCCTTCTTTAAAATCTCGCCAATGTTAAACATCACCTGGCGGGTTTCCTGCTCAATATCTTTATTAATCAAAAAGGCATTATCGCCACGAGACAAAGCTATCTGCCCTGATATATACAAGGTGTTGTTTTTAAAAATGCCCTGGCTATATGAGCCTATAGGCTTAGGTGCATTTTCGGTATAAACAACCGATGTAGCCTCATCAAACGTAAAGGCCTCACGGTCATTAACCAGTTTGTATGTTAAAAAGGCAATGCCTAATATCAATATTCCAAGCAGTAATCTCCTCATTGTCTGTTTTGCTATTATAGCATATTTATCTACGTGTAGCAAAGTACAAATTTTAATTATGAATTATTAATTAGTAATTATGAGATTTACCCTCATTTTCTAATAATTCACAATTTATAATTCATAATTACGCAATAGCGTGGTTATATTTGCCGTTTATACAACTACGTGGTTTTTAGCAGCATCATATTTCTGTTTTACTTTTTTCCTGTGTTTTTCGGGATATACTTTTTGCTGCCTCAAAAGCTGAAGAACTATTATATTACCCTGGCAAGTATTGCATTTTATGTTTGGGGGGCACCAAAGTACTTTTCCATACTCGCTTTTTCTATTGTATTTGATTTTTTGATGGCAAAGCAAATTGCCAAATATGAGGGGCGGAATAAGAAGCTGTTGCTGGCTTTTTCTGTGTGTGTAAATGTTGGACTGTTACTTTACTTTAAGTACGCTAACTTCTTTATAGACAATGTAAATGCTTCGTTAACATCAATGGGAGTTGAGAATATAAAGTGGGTAGCAGTAGCGTTGCCTATTGGTATATCGTTCTTTACTTTTCACGAGCTGAGTTACGTTATAGATGTGTACCGCGGCGTTAAGAAACCCATGAAAAACATTGCCGATTATGCCTTGTACATACTTCTGTTTCCACAATTAATAGCGGGGCCTATAGTCAGGTTTAACGAAATATCAGACCAGATTATATACCGTAAGGACCAGGAAACATTAGACAACCGTTTACAGGGATTATTCCGCTTTATTATAGGTTTAGCTAAAAAGGTACTTATTGCCAATAGCATGGCGGTAGTTGCCGACCAGCTATTTAATGCCGGTGCTGCAAACTTGTCTACCGAGCAAGCATGGATTGGTGCTATTGCTTATACATTCCAAATCTATTTCGACTTTTCGGGCTACTCAGATATGGCTATTGGTATGGCAAGGATGATGGGCTTTAAATTCCCCGAGAACTTTAACAACCCATATGTAGCCCAAAGTATTACCGACTTTTGGCACCGCTGGCACATGACGCTTAGCCGTTGGATGCGCGATTACCTGTACATATCTTTAGGCGGCAACAAAGTACCAACATGGCGTATGTATTTTAACCTTTGGGTGGTGTTTATTATATCGGGCTTTTGGCATGGTGCCGAGTGGAATTTCCTTATCTGGGGATGCTACCATGGTTTGTTTTTAATTGCCGACAGGGTATTTTTGAATAAGCTGACAGGATCTATTGGCAAAGTACCCCGCATAGCACTTACCTTCTTTTTGGTAGTTATAGGTTGGGTATTTTTCAGGGCCAATGGTTTGCAGGCTGCATTAGAATATTTACATGTTATGTTTACTCCTGATTTTTCTGGTATTGATTTTTACTACGAAACAAAATTTATTTACCTGTTATGCGCCGCGGCTTTCTTCTCTTTTTATGGAGGTATTAATAAGGTTGAAAAATGGCAGGTTGATTACCTTGAAAGGCCAAAAGAGGGTTTGCGATTAGTAGGATTAGCTTTTGTTATGGCAGTTTTATTGCTTGCGTCGTCAGGCGAGTTAGCCGCCACAGGCTTTAACCCATTTATATACTTCAGGTTTTAGACATGGTGTTAAAGCGTACAATATTAACCTTATTTATGTTGGCGTTTTTCAGCACCATCATATTTGACATTGCTGGCATAAAAACGTTTCCATTAAGCGGTGATTTTACTGTAGCACCAAAACCCGCATTTGAAAGTGATAAGTTTTTATGTGCTGATTATCAGGATTTATACGCCGAATACCTACGTACTAATTTTTCAACTCGTAGTGAGTTTATACGGATGTATAACCAATTGGAATTTACCCTGTATGGTAATATCCATGCACCCGGTTTGGTTATAGGTAAAGATGGCGAACTTTATGAGGTGGGCCGTATAAAACCCTTGTATGGTGAAGATTTTGTGAGCATGCCCGATATTAATTCTAAAATGGGCATGCTGCGTTTTGTTGCCGATACATTAGCTAAACAAGGTAAACCTCTTATTATAATGCTGGCAGGAGATAAGCCAAGGGTAATGCATAAGTATTTACCCGATAATTATCAAAAAAACTGGGCAGAATCAAGCAATTACAGCGTATACAAATCATTACTTTCAAAAGAAAAGAACGTTAGGTTTATTGATTTTGAAAGTTATTGCATTAAACTGGCCGACACCTGTAAATTCCCATTATACCCTAAGTATAGCCTGCATTGGTCGCCTTACACAATGTACCTGGCTATAGACAGCTTGCGCAAGATTGTAGACCGTGGATTGAAAGGAAAGCAATCGGCAGTGCCGGTATTAAAAGGCTATGCCAAAGACAAGAAAGGCCGCTACCTTGAATATGAATTACAGAATATTTTAAACATGTATTTCTCTTACGGAAAAACGGAGAACGTTTACCCTATTGTTGAATATAAACAACCGGTCGGTACTAAAAAACCATTTGTAATACAGATTGGGGATAGCTTTGGCGAATTACTGTTAGACCCCGGCTATTACACTTCTGTTTTTGACGATAGCTCACTGGTATTCCGTTACAATGCCATTATAAAATCGCGCACTAAACTGCACGATACTAATGTTAATGATATTGACTATTGGGATTATATAAACAAAGCCGATGCTATTGTTATTGTTACCAGCGAACTTAACCTTGATAACCTTGGCATGGGTTTTATAGAAAATGCCTACAACCATTATAAAGGGGTGCAAAGCTTTTACGATTACATAAACCCTTCCCGTGTTAGAGAGGATAAAACAAATAATGGTATTGAGTATGTATTGCTGCCGGGAGAAAAGACAACATTCTTTAAAAACAGAAATTATAATATAAAAGCAGGCAAAAATTACCAACTTACGTTTGACGCGAAAGGAGAAAAATCATTGATATTTGATTTATATCCAGACTTTCTACCTGGATATGTAGCAGAACTTGGTCCTGATTGGAAACAATATATTTGGAAATTTACCACACCCGAAAATGGCATGCCCCAACAAATCCTCTTCCGCATATTCTTTGATGTTGATAATAATTTCACCAAAGAAATGAGGCTTAAAAATATAAAGCTGGAAGAAGTAAAATAGCTTCTGGTTTTCCAAACTATTACATCCTCATTACATTATTTACCCAACTCTATACTGCGGTTTAGGGCGGCATTTACCCCAAGGGCTATATCATCGCTCACCTTAGTTTCAGTAAACGATTTCAGGGCAGCCTCGGTAGTGCCTCCGCGCGATGCTACACGGGTTATCCACTCTTTACAGGTAAGGTTATTGCTCTCTAACAGGTTTACCGCCCCGGCAAAGGTTTGCTTAACCAATAGCTCTGCTTCACGTTGGGTAAAGCCCATCTTCATAGCCGCTTCGGTTATCACATCAATAAAATAAAACACGTAGGCAGGGCCGCTACCCGATACGGCTGTTGCGGCATCAAGCATGCTTTCATTATCAACATACAACGATTTGCCTGTGGTATTTATTAGGTTTTGTATAGCAAACAGGTGGATTTTATCCACATCGTTAGATACGGTAAACACCGTCATTCCATAGCCCAATTGCGCGGGCAGGTTAGGCATAGCACGCACTATACGGCCTTTGCCACCCAAGGTAGCCTTAATTTTATCAATGCTCATACCTGCCATTATAGACAGTACCAGCTGGTCGCCGAGGTAGGGTTGCAGCTCGTGCGCCATACGTTCAAAATCCTGCGGCTTAACACAAAGCATAATAAGGTCAGACCCGGCAACAAAGTCGCCAAAGTTTGAATATACATTAGGGTAATTGCGGCCTTTAAGCTCGGCAATGCGGTTGGCATTGGTTTCTACCACATACAAATTTTCAGGGTCTACTACTTTAGAGCGCATAAAACTCTCTACATACGTAGAACCCATATTTCCGCAACCAACAATAAGTATCTTCATGTTAATATATAATTATGCTTTGAGCGGCAAATAAAACGAAAATTCGCTGTTACTTTGCCATACTATCTAAGAAAAATGCAAGCTCCATTCCATTTCAGCCGCCAAACCAACTATTACCGTGGTAAAGTACGCGATGTATATACCATTGCCGATAAATACATGGTAATGATTGCCAGCAACCGTATATCAGCCTTTGACCATATTTTACCAAAGCCGATACCCTATAAAGGCGCTGTACTGAATAAAGTAGCCTGGTATTTTTTAAAGGCTACTGAAGATATTGTGCCCAACTGGACGATTGAAAGCCCGTTGCCTAATGTAGCGATAGGTTACGCTGCGGAGCCTGTGCGCATTGAAATGGTTATACGCGGGTACCTTACAGGCCATGCATGGAGAGAGTACAAAAGCGGCAAGCGTGTTTTGTGTGGCGTTACCATGCCCGAGGGGATGAAGGAGAGCGATAAATTTCCAGTGCCTATTATTACCCCTGCCACTAAAGCAGAAGAAGGGCACGATGTAGACATTTCTCGTGAAGACATTTTAGCCCAAAACTTAGTAGATGAGGCTGATTATTTATTAATGGAAGACTA
>JAIXUZ010000126.1 GCA_027483285.1 Bacteroidota bacterium | reverse complement strand
TATGGACCAGTTTGCTGTGGCTATGGGCAAAGCAGGCCACGCCATTAAGCTTAATTGCGAAACACTGGAGTATGAATATATTCCTGTTGATTTTGGCAACTGTACTTTGGTTATAATGAATACCAACAAGCCGCGTTCGCTCATCCATTCGGCATATAATCAGCGCAAAGCCGAGTGCGAAGAGGCCTTAGCCATCATCAACAAAAAGCATAACTATGCCAACCTTTGCGCCGTACCCCTGCACATTGCCCAGGCCGAACTAAGTGGTGTGTTAAAACAACGTGCCGCCCATTGCATTACTGAGCAAAACAGGGTGCTTATGGCCTGTAATGCCATGCAAAACAACAACCTTAGCATATTCGCTTTGCAGCTAATGGGCTCGCACCAATCGCTCCGTAGCGATTATGAAGTTACTGGCATTGAACTGGACAGCCTTTACAACGCCGCCATGCAAACCGATGGTTGCCTGGCTGCCCGTATGATGGGCGGTGGCTTTGGCGGCTGCGCCATTGCCCTGGTTGATGCTACTAAAATAGAACTGTTTAAAACAACAGTAGCCGCAAAATACAATGCGGCTACTGGGTTGCAGGCATCCTTTTACGATTGCCAGCTAAGTAATGGTGTGGGCAAATTAGCCAACCAAATCTAACACCTGCTGGGTGCTGTTTTTGGTTTCTACCTTATCAATTATGTGTTCTATTTTACCGTCTTCGCCTATAATAAAGGTTACACGGCTGGTGCCCATATACTCGCGACCCATAAATTTTTTAAGGCCCCACACGCCATAGTCTTCTACCACTTTTTTGTCGGTATCGGCAATAAGGGTAAAAGGCAGTTCGTATTTATCAATAAACTTGTTGTGCTTCTTTTCATCATCCACACTAACGCCAACAACCTCAAAACCTTTCTTTTGTAGTGCAGCGTAATTATCCCTAAAGTTGCAAGCTTCTGCAGTACATCCGGGGGTATCATCTTTCGGATAAAAGTATAGTATCACTTTTTTACCCTTTGCATTTTTTAGCGAGTACGGTTTACCGTTATGGTCGTTCGCGTTAATCTCAGGGGCTTTGTCGCCTACCTTAAGTTTAGACATAGTATTTGTTCTTTATAAGTTTGGGCAAGTAAACAACCACCTGCCAACTTGGTTTAATTAAAAAACTAAAAAGATAAAAATTAAAAGTGTCCCGCTCCTCTCTCCTCTCTCCTCTCTCCTCTCTCTTCTATCCTCTTTACCGCACCTTAAACGAACACGTAATAGGGTAATGGTCGCTAAGCTCGCGGGCAATGGTTTCAAAGTCGGCGCTTTTAATTTCTTTGCTGTGCAAAATATAATCTATGCGGAATGATGGGAACCTATCTATAAACGTACGCCCCAGGCCCGATCCGCTTATCTTAAACGCATCATACAGCCCGCGTGTAATGATTGTGTAGGTATACGATGTAGGCGGGTCATTAAAGTCGCCACACACCATTACTTTATAAGGGCAGTTCCGTATGTGCGATGATATCACCTCGGCCTGCCATGCACGGCGTATAAAAGCCCTCTTCATGCGCGACAAAAGGTTTTTGGCGCCCTCTAGCTCATCCACCTCCTTATCGTGAGAGAGGTCGTCTATAAACTTGTAATCCTCCTTACCAAAGCGGATAGATTGCAGGTGCATATTATACACCCTTACCGTATCGCCCCCTATCAGCATATCGGTATATATGCAACGGTTCGATGTTTTGTCAAACGTTATTTTTCCCTCATTAAGTATGGGGAAGCGGGTAAACGTAGCCAGCCCAAAATGGTTGGTTTTTTGCACGGTATTGGTAATTTCCACATGCATATTTTTGGCTTTCATAAAGCCCTCCATGGTATCAAGCGAGTTAAACGTACCCCCATCCTCGTAATAAAACTCCTGAAAGCATACTATATCCGGTGATTCTTCGGCCAGCAACTTAAATATCTGGTCGCGGGTTTTGGTATTATTGGTCCAGTTATACAAATCGAACAACCGCACATTGTACGACATTATTTTATATACCGAGTCGGGCTGCTCGGCTAGTTCGGCCTGGGTTTTTTTATTGCTGAAAATTTGTACGTGGTAAAAATTGTCAAATGTTCTAAACCCTATCAATATAGTAATAAGCGATATAAGCACCTGCGCACGCAGAAATACCGACCAATACAGCACAAACAATATATTTACAAGTAAAATTATGGGGTAGCCAAGGCCAAAAAATGCCAGCAGCCAATAGTCGGCGGGGCTGTAGCGGGCTGCTAAATAAGATAGTAATAGCGCTATAGCCGCCGCTATGTTGAGAAAGAGCATTATTTTATTTCCCAGCGATAGCTTTTTCAATGGTGTGCCTTGGTGCGGATTAAAAGTTTATGCTAAAATACAATTACCCAAAGGTACACACTTACCCCATAGTGGTAACTATATCAACAATTATAGCTTTAAAACTACTTTCTATTATTTAATTTCTTTTATGGTGGTTATTTTGACTGTTTTACCACTCATACAGGTTGTCATTGCCCCGTCCTGCTTTTCGTATTCCAATATCACCCTTTTGCCTTCTACAGGTGCTAAATCTTTAAATGATGCTAAGTTTAAAGGTTGTAGTTTAGTGCCATCGTCAAGCATTATCATCCAGCCGCAGCCGTCAAGGGTGCGTTTATTTTGCAATGTTCCAAAAACCGAATTAGGGGGAGCTATTGGTGGTGGTAAGTCAGGATTATATGTATCAGCAACTGGAGGGGGAGGTGTAGCCGCGTCTTTATTCTTTTTATGGCAGGCACTGAAAGTCAAAACAGTTGTGGCAAACACCAACGCTAAAACTATGTGTATATAGGTTTTCATCAACCCAAATATAAAAAGATAATAATAGAATGGGGGCTTACTCGCTCCACCTGTAGGTATCCTGCTTTAACCCTGCAAGGTCTATAACACGGTCTACCACGGTGCTGGCAAGCTCTTCAAAGCTTTGGGGCCTGCTGTAAAACGATGGCGATGCAGGGCAAATAATACCACCCGCTTCGGTTACCGTTTTCATATTGTTTATGTGGATTAGGTTGTACGGCGTATCGCGTATTACCATAAGCAGCCTGCGGCGCTCTTTCAGCATCACATCGGCAGCGCGCGTGACAAGGTCGTCGCTAACCCCTGCCGCTATGCGGCCCAGCGTACCCATAGAGCATGGGCAAATAATTAATGCACTATAGCTTGATGAGCCCGACGCAAATGGGGCAAAAAAATCGGTCTTTTCAAAAAACTTAAATGGGGTTTTATCATAGTCGGTATTGCCAAGCTCATACTGCCATACATCTTTGGCATTTTTGCTCATTACCACACCTACTTCATCAATCTGGTCGCCCAGCTTTATCAGCTTATCAAACAACACTTTGGCGTAAATAGAGCCACTGGCTCCTGTTACGGCTATAGCAATACGTTTCTTCATGTTGATATACAAACAGGCAACTGCCTATTCTGTTTTGGTGCGCAGGCCAAAATCGTAACGCAGGTTTAGGCTTAGCAAAATATTGTACTGCCCGGCGTTTAGCCTGAATGTAGCATCGCCCTGGTGCGGCCTTACTGCCAATAAAGACTGTTGTGCCCTAAAGTCGACCATCCAGCCATTGCCTATTTTATAGTTTATTCCACCCAATATGCCCAGTTCATACTTTCTAAATTTTACCACCTGGTTTATGTCGCCCAACTCGCTGCGCTCAGTATAGTTTACTAGATAGCCAAGTGTTGGCCCAATCTCAAACAAAAAGTGGTTACCCCATGGCATAAATCGGTAAAGCAAAGGCAACTCAACATAGTTAAGGTTAAGGCTGTATTTGGTAAAGCCATCTTTACGCGGGCCTTGGTAACTGCCTTTTTGTATAAAGTTGATTTCGCCTACAAACCAGTTTTTCTGGTTAAAGGCGTAGGTGCCAAAAACACCTGCCATAGCACCGGGGCGGTTAAAGCCTGTTAGGTTGTCGCCGGTTATCTGGCTGGTGGTAAACCCTACAGAAAAGCCGCCGCCAAAGCGGCTTTGGGCGCTAAGCGCCAAGCTTATCAATAAGCAGCTGGCAACTAAAAAGCTTCTCATTACTGTACAATCTCTTTTTCTTCAACTTGTACCACCTCTTTAGTAGCTGTATTGTACAGGTAAGCTACCACATAGCAATGGGTATCGTTCCAGCCGGCGTCCAGTGTCATGCTGAAGGTGTCGCTAAATACATCGCCGGCAACAAGGCTGCCGCTGCCCACTGCCGTGCCCCAGGTAGTATTCATAGACCCACGCAGTATATGGCGATGAGTATAAAACTCAATATCCTGCGGGCTTAGCTGGTAATCTTTTTGCCAACTTACAATGCTGTCTTCGGTAACATAAACACATAGCTTGTAGTTGCCCGAAAGGTTGTTAAGCGCGGTAGTATTTACCGTAGTATTTACCTGGCGGGTAGTAGCGTTGTAGCTATTGGTAATTTTAATTTTAGCATCGGGCTTGGCATTTATAAGCTGGCCCAACACAGTGCCCCAATTGCTGTAGCTTTGTATGTAGTTTCCACCATTTTGCACACGGTTTACCATGCCATTAGGCAGGCCTGCCGCGCTGTTGCCAAAAAACTGGTCCAACTCATCGCCAACAGGGGTGCGGTAATCAGTCAAAAATTTGCTACCTGCTACGTTAGGCTCGGCAAAAAAGCCTGCATGCACGCCATAGCTAACAATCTGTGCACCATAAATGTCGTGAAGGCTTTCTATAGTTTCGGCTGCGCGTGGGCAGTTGCCACACTTTTGGCCGGTAAAATCTTCTATCAAAATGCGACGTACGGCACCTGTATCGTTACCGTTGCCGGTTGGCTTTTCAGAGTATGGCC
>JAIXUZ010000048.1 GCA_027483285.1 Bacteroidota bacterium | reverse complement strand
GTGCTTCAAAATAATCGAAGATGAGTTTGGCTTTGGCGGGGCCTATCTCCTTTTCAATTTCGGCAGTGGGGGTTTCTTTAATCCGCTTAACCGACTTGAACTTATTCAGCAGGTCGTTAGCCAGCTTCTCCCCTATTCCCGGTATGTTCAGCAGTTCGGTGGTAATAGTTTCCTTGCTGCGCTTTTTGCGGTGGTGAGTTATACCAAACCTGTGGGCTTCATCGCGTATCTGCTGGATGATGCGCAAACTCTCCGACCGTTTATCAATGTACATAGGGTATGGGTCGCCGGGGAAATATATTTCTTCCAGCTTTTTGGCAATGCCAATTATGCCCACTTTACCTCTCAGCCCCAGCTTTTCAAGGCTGTTTATAGCCGAGCTTAATTGCCCTTTGCCACCGTCGATAACTATCAGTTGGGGCATATCCAAGCCTTCATCCAACACCCGTTTATAGCGGCGGTAGATAATCTCCTCCATCGATGCAAAATCGTTGGGGCCTTCTACCGTTTTAATGTTAAAGTGGCGGTAGTCTTTTTTACTGGGCTTGGCATTTTTAAACACCGTCATAGCCGCTACGGGAAAGGCGCCCTGTATGTTCGAGTTATCAAAACACTCAATATGCACCGGCACTTCCGTGAGGCGCAAATCCTTCTTCATGGTTTCCAAAATCCGCTTGGTGTGGCGGTCGGGGTCTACCAGCTCCAGCTGCTTGTTGCGGTCTTTTATATAGGCCTGCACATTGCGCTGCGACAGTTCCATCAGCTTCTTTTTATCGCCCCGTTGGGGGATGATAATATCGCTACCATCAATCTCCAAATCAATCTCAAAAGGCACTAGTATCTCTTTCGACTTTGTGTTGAACAGGTTCTTAATCTCAGCAATGCCCAGTTCTAAAAGCTCCTTTGGTGTCTCTTCCAGGCCTTTCTTCATCTCAATGGTATGGCCCTGGATAACAGAGCCGTTTACCACCTTCATAAAGTTGACAAAGCCATGGTTTTCGTCGGTTTCAATAGTATACACCTCTACGTCGTTAATCAATTGGCTTACTACGGTCGATTTTATTTTGAAGCGCTCCAACTGCTCCATCTTTACTTTCAACACATGCGCCTGCTCAAACTCCATGTTAGCGGCATGCGCCACCATTTGCTCGTTCAGCGTGCGGGTAACGCCACTAATGTTGCCCTTAATAATCTCGCGTACCTGGGCAATGGTCTCATTATATTCCTCCTCTGTTTCTTTAGCTACGCAAGGGCCTTTGCAGTTGTGTATATGGTATTCCAAACACACCTTAAACTTGCCCGCGTTTATATTTTCGGGGGCCAGGTTTAGGTTGCAGGTGCGTATTTTATACAGGCTGCGGATAAGGTCTAACACCGAGTGCATCATGCTTACTGATGCGTACGGTCCGTAGTAGCTAGAGCCGTCTTTTATCAACCTGCGTGTTGGGAACACCCGTGGAAACCGCTCATTTTTTATGCAGATGGAGGGGTAGCTTTTATCATCCTTAAGCTCAATATTATACTTAGGCTTATTGGTTTTTATCAGGTTGTTTTCCAGCAGCAGCGCATCTAAATCGGTATTGGTAACAATGTACTTAATCTCGTTAATACGCGAAACCATAAGCGCCGTACGCCCGCTGTAGTGCTCTTTGGTGAAATACGATGATACCCTCTTTTTAAGGTTCTTGGCTTTGCCTACATACAGCAGCCGCCCATCGGCATCAAAAAACTGGTATACACCGGGGTTGCCGGGCAGTGCCCTCAACTGTAGCTGTAAATGTTCCGGTGTAGACATACTTTAAACTAAAACGAAAAGTTAAAAACTAAAAGTGAAAAGATAAAAATCAATAATAAGTTAAAATCTAAAAGTGAAAAGATAAAATCAATCACCAAACCAATAACAACTAAATATTTACTAAGTTCAAGGCTTCAAAACTACTAAATAAAGGTGTTCAGAATTGCTGCCGTGCTTATTGTTCTACAACTTTTACAGCTACCTGTAAGGGCGCAGCCGCTATTCCAAAAAACCTATAACTCCGACTCTGCCTACATAAACTATGCAAAAGACGAGGTTTCTGCCATAATGCCACTTGCCAACGGCTACCTGCTGGCAGGCTCTACGCAGGGCTATCCTACTATCAGTTCGGCGGGGTTGGTAACGCAGGTAGATAGCAACGGAACGCTGCAAAACCAGTGGAGCTACCGAAGCGGTTATCTTACCCGTTTTAAGGGCATGGTTGATGCCGGCGATGGCAACTATATGGTTTGCGGAACAACATCGGACTGCAACACCGACCAATGCCCCACCAATATGGTAATGGCCAAGATAACCCCACAGGGGCAAACCGTTTGGGCGCGCGAGGTTTCGGGCGGGAGTTTTGATTATGGATACTCTATACGCAACGCGGCAAACGGCAACTTTGTGGTATCGGGTTGGTACGATAATATTAACGATGGTAAGGGCTATGATGTGCTTGTAGCTAAGATTACCACCACCGGCGATACCCTTTGGGTGCGGGCGTATGGCAGTACCGAAAATGAGTACACCTACGATGCGGTGGAAACAACCACAGGCCATGTGTTGGTTACGGCTAACCAAAATGGTACTATACTCCTGCTAAAGCTTAGGCCCGACGGCTCGTTGCTATGGACTAAGACCTACGGCGGCGGCGCGGCACGTAAGGTGATTGCTACCACCAACGGTTACCTGCTGGCGGGCTACAAAAGCGGCGATAATGTGTTCCAGATTACCGACCCGTTTATATTGCAACTGGACACCAACGGAACCCCACAGTTTTACAAGACCTTTTACGGTGCCGATTACGATTACCTGAGTGATATACAACCCACAACCGATGGCGGGTATATTATAGCAGGGACAACCGCTACCTTTGCCTATGATGTTACCGACCTGTACCTTATTAACTGCGACAGCCTAGGCAACCTAAACTGGGCGCGGGCCTATGGTGGGTACGAATACGACGAGGGCGCAACCGTGCAAGCCTTGCCCAACGGAGGCTATGCCGCCGCGGGCTATACCGGCAGCTTTAACAACAGCAACGGCACCCGCTACCATGCCTGGCTGCTGCAAACCGACAGCACTGGCTATACAGGCGGATGCTACGACCATACCGTCTACCCTGTTATGGTTGATAATACCGTTACCCCTAACGATATTACGCTAGATCCCTCAGGCCGTGTGGGCCTATCTCCCGCAAGCTTTTTAGTAGAGCCATACAACATGAACACCATTAGCGTTTGCCCCGACGAAACCGCTATTGACGAATGGGCGAAGCCGAAGGTTTTGGTGTATCCTAACCCTACAACCGACAAGGTATTTATAGAACTACCACCAAACATTACCAATGCCACTATACAGGTGTATAATGCGTTGGGCGCATTGCTGCAAAGTACTGTAGCCGCAACCACCCTAACCGAACTAAACCTTAATACCTATACCAACGGTTTATACACTTTGCGTATATTTGATAAGCATAAAATGCTTGATACTAAACTAATAAGCCTTGTGAAATGAGG
>JAIXUZ010000389.1 GCA_027483285.1 Bacteroidota bacterium | reverse complement strand
TAATGTAAGGGGCTTCATTATCAAATATCCCCTGAATAAACAATGGGATAACCGCAGCATAGGCGCCTTTAGGGCTTTGCTTGGGGCCAAAAATATTGAAGTAGCGCAGGCCTATCACTTCCATGCCATAGCATTTGTGGAACACATCGGCCTACAACTCATTTACATATTTAGACACCGCATATGGAGAAAGTGGCTTGCCTATGTTTTGTTCCAGCTTAGGCAATGCGGGGCTGTCGCCGTATACCGATGATGAACTGGCGTAAACAAAGCGTTTAACATTGGCATCGCGGGCGGCAATAAGCATATTCAAAAAACCATCTACATTGGCCGCGTTGGTTTTTTCGGGTGTTTTTATTGAACGGGGAACCGAGCCTAAGGCAGCCTGATGGGTTACGTAGTCTATTCCATCGCAAGCATTTCGGCAATCGTCAAGGCTGGTAATATCACCTTCCATAAATTCAAAAGCAGGGTTGCTTTTAAACTCCTCCACGTTCTCTATATACCCCTGCGAAAGGTTATCTAACACCCGCACTTTTTTAGCGCCTTGTTTAAGAAGGTACTCTACAATATTGCATCCTACAAAGCCCGCCCCGCCGGTAACTAGAAAAGTAAATTTGCTTAAATCGTCGGTATGATATGCGGTGGTATACATTAACGTTGGTGGTATTGGGTTTCGTAATATTTAAGGTAATCGCCGCTGGTGACATGGTGTAGCCAATCCTGGTTAGACAGGTACCATTCAACGGTTTTTTCCAGGCCTTCTTCAAACTGTAACGATGGTACCCAACCCAGCTCTCGCTGAAGTTTAGATGAATTGATAGCGTAGCGAAGGTCGTGCCCGGCGCGGTCTTTAACAAAGGCTATCAGCTTGGCCGATGTACCCTCTGGGCGGCCCAGTTTGGTATCCATTATTTTACACAGCAGGTAAATAAGGTCAATGTTTTTCCACTCGTTGTGGCCACCAATATTGTAGGTTTCTCCATTTACGCCTTTGTGGAAAATAACATCAATAGCACGGGCATGGTCTTCAACAAAAAGCCAGTCGCGCACATTCTCGCCTTTGCCATAAACCGGTATAGGAAAGTTGTTTTTTATGTTGTGGATGGCCAGCGGTATAAGCTTTTCAGGGAAATGGTAGGAGCCGTAGTTGTTAGAGCAGTTTGATATAACAACGGGCAGCTTATAGGTGTGGTAAAAGGCCCGCACAAAATGGTCGGACGAGGCTTTAGATGCTGAATAAGGGCTGCGTGGATCATAAGGGGTTTCTTCGGTAAACAAACCCTCGTCTCCTAACGAACCATACACCTCGTCGGTAGAAACATGGTAAAAACGGTTTTTAACGCCATTTACCGCCGGATTGTGTGCCCAGTAGTTCTTAGCTACATTTAGCAGGTTTACGGTGCCTATAACGTTTGTTTGGGCAAATTGCGTTGGGCCGTGGATAGACCGGTCTACATGCGATTCTGCCGCCAAGTGGATAACCCCATCAAAACCATATTTAGCAAAAAAGTCTTCCAACGCTGCAGCATCTGTAATATCAGCCTTTAAAAACTGGTAGTTAGGTTTGCTTTCTACATCGCGCAAGTTTTCCAAATTGCCTGCATAGGTAAGCGTATCCAAATTGAATATGGTATAATTTGGGTAGCTGTTTACAAACAACCTAACCACATGCGAACCTATAAAGCCCGCGCCTCCGGTAATTAATATTTTACGCGCCGTTTCCATTAGTTTTTTTCTTGTGTTTTAGCAAGGCCCTCTTGCCATTTCCAGGCAGAGCCCATCATATCGTTTAGCCCAAGCTCTGCTTTCCAGCCCAGTTCATTATTCGCCAGGGTTGTGTCGGCATACAGGGCTTCGGTATCGCCCTTCCTGCGGGGAGCGAATTCGTAATTAAGTTTAAGGGTGTTTACGCTTTCAAAAGCATTTACCACCTGCAAAACAGTGTAGCCAATGCCGGTACCTATGTTAAATATTTCAAACTGGTCTTTCTGCTTGCCAATGGCCATGCGGGTTAGCGCAGTAACGTGTGCTTTGGCAAGGTCAACCACATGAATATAATCGCGGATGGCGGTACCATCGGGTGTATTATAATCGTTGCCGTATATACTTAGCTTTTGGCGCAGGCCAGCAGCTGTTTGTGTAATATACGGTACCAGGTTGTTTGGTATACCTCGGGGCAATTCGCCTAACAGGGCAGAACTATGCGCACCACAAGGGTTAAAGTAGCGCAGGCAAATGCCGTGCAGGTTGGTTGCCTTGGTTACATCGCGAATAATTTCTTCGGCGATTTTTTTTGTGTTTCCATATGGCGACTCCGGCGCTATAACCGGGCTTTGCTCGGTTACTGGCAACACCTCGGCCTGGCCGTAAACTGTGGCCGACGATGAAAACAGCATATTGCCTACTCCAAATTTTTCAGCACACTCTAATAGGTTAAACAGCGATACCAAGTTGTTTTGATAGTAACGCAAAGGTTGGTGCCCAGACTCTCCAACGGCTTTTAGTGCTGCAAAGTGTATAATAGCCGCTATTTCTTTTTCTTTTTCGAAGAATGAAAAAAGAGCAGTTTTATCTGTAACATCAAGTTCTGTAAACGAAAAGTTTTTGCCCGAAACCTTACGGATATTATCAAGGATAAAGGGTTCTGAATTGACAAAATTGTCTACAATAACAACCTCATACCCGGCAGCCAATAACTCGACTACGGTATGCGAACCTATATATCCTGCACCCCCAGCAACTAATACTTTCATTATAAACTCATGTATTGTAACTCGTTTATCTTGCCACGGTATATGCCCTTAATATCAAACAACAGGGCATCTGGGCTTGTTATCCCTTTAAAGTAAGACTCATCTAATGCCATGTATTGAATATGGTTTACAGCAACAATTACCGCATCATAATCTTTACCTGGCTCAGCCATTAGTGGGAAACCGTATTCGTGCTGCAGCTCGTCGCTATCTGCAAAAGCATCAACCACCTCTACATTTACGCTGAATGATTTTAGCTCGGCAATAACATCTGCTACCTTCGAGTTACGAATATCGCTTACGTTTTCTTTAAACGTAGCACCCATTACCAACACAAGTGTTTTGTGCGGGTCTTTACCGGCAGCAATCATTTTTTTAACTACCAGGTTGGCAATGTATGCACCCATGCTATCGTTAATAGCACGGCCCGAATTAATAACCTGGCTATGGTAACCTAGTTCTTTAGCCTTAAAGGTTAGGTAGTAAGGGTCTACGCCTATACAGTGCCCCCCTACAAGGCCTGGTATAAATTTCAAGAAATTCCATTTGGTACCCGCTGCTTCCAATACATCAAAGGTGTTGATACCTGATTTTTGGAAAATGATAGACAGCTCATTCATCAGGGCGATGTTAACGTCGCGCTGAGTGTTTTCTATAATTTTTGCAGCCTCGGCTACTTTTATAGAAGCTGCTTTAAATACACCAACCTCTACTACCAGCTCGTATACCTTGGCAATTAGGTCTAACGACTCCTCATCGCAACCCGAAACCACTTTGGTGATTTTTGCCAATGTGTGCTCTTTGTCGCCTGGGTTAATGCGCTCAGGAGAGTAACCAACTTTAAAGTCGGCCATGTATTTAAGGCCTGAAACCTCTTCCAGCACAGGGATACAGTCTTCCTCAGTACAACCAGGGTAAACAGTAGACTCATATACTACCACATCGCCGGGTTTAAGGGCTTGTGCTACCGATTTTGACGCACCTAACAATGGTTTCAAATCAGGTAGGTTATGCTCGTCTATCGGGGTAGGTACGGCTACAATAAAAAATGTAGCTTTCTTCAGCTCTTCTATTGATGATGTAAACGTAATATCACAGCCCTCAAAATCGCTTTTTTCAAGCTCTTCACTAGGATCAATGCCATTACGCATCATCTCCAGGCGTTTCTCGTTAATATCAAAGCCAATAACAGATACTTTGCGCGCAAATGCCAGGGCAATAGGAAGGCCAACGTAACCCAAACCTATTAGGGCCACTTTTGTGTCTTTATTCAATAATTTTTGATACATAGATTTTTTATTTCTTTAGGCTGTATACTCGTTCTATTATTTCAACAACCTTAAGGCCCTCAAGGGCATTAGTGGTTGCGGTTGTCTGGCCTTGCAGGGTGTCTACTACATTTTCTATAACAAAATGGTGATTTGCGGCAGAACCTTTGTAGGGGCCATAATCATTAGGCGGGTTAGTTTCTTCCAACTCCGGCATTGTGTAATCTTTTATATGGCAGTATTCCACCTCGTTCATGTATTGTCCACCCAGCTTAATGCTGCCTTTGCTTCCAATAATGGTAATGCTGCTTTCCAGGTTTTTATCCCAAACAGCGGTAGAGTAGTTAATGCTACCCATGCCTCCGTTTACAAAATTAAAATTGATAAAGCCAGAGTCTTCAAACTCAGTTATTCCTTTGTGGGTAAAGTCGTTAAAGCGGGCATTAATATCGGTAATGTCGCCAAACAACCAGTACATAATATCAATAAAGTGGCTGAATTGGGTAAACAGTGTTCCGCCATCGAGATTTTGAGTGCCTTTCCAGTTGCCTGGTTTATAGTAACGCTCGTCGCGGTTCCAGTAGCAGTTTACCTGAACCATAAAAATATCTCCCAGCAGCTTTTGACCTACCACCTCTTTAATCCATTTTGATGGGGGCGAGTAGCGGTTTTGCATAACACAAAACACATGGCGAGAGACCTGTAGGGATTTAAAAATAACCTGTTCGCATTCGGCTTTGGTAAGGCCCATTGGCTTTTCGCAAACCACATGCTTACGCGCTTCCAATGCCTTTATCGATTGTTCTGCATGCAGTCCATTTGGGGTACAAATACATACCACATCAATATCTACCCCAGCGCTAAGCATTTCGTCTATCGATGCAAAGAAGGGTACATCATACGCATCAATACCCAAATCCTGTTTTGGCCTAACATCGGCCAGGGCTACCAGTTGGGCGCTTGGGTTGCGCATAGCC
>JAIXUZ010000127.1 GCA_027483285.1 Bacteroidota bacterium | reverse complement strand
TGGCAAAGGCATTATTATCAAAAGGCCAAGCATCACAACCAGAAATACCAGAGTTGATAGAACAGACAAAACCATTAGAAGATAAGCTGACAGCTGCAGCACTTAAAGAATTAAAGGGGGACCCATCTATCCAACCTCAAAAAGGCGGAGACCTTATAGATGTAATGAACCGGAAGAATTATTTTAGTAGCATAGACACTAACGATGTATCCTTGCTATGGGGTCTCGGCGTCGAACATGAAATGCAAATCTTCCATTTAGGAAAGCAAGTGAAAATGTCGCCGTTACAAGCACATAAGAAGCAATCAACTCTAAACTATGAACAGGCAAATATAATATTTGATAGCCAGGAATCCACATGTTTCATATCGGGAGATATGCATAAAAGTGGAGCCTGTTGTAAATTGCATCCAGATGGTGAAGGGAATTGCACATATCATCCAACAGGTCGCCTTAAAAAACAAATTTTTGGCACACGGGATAAACTTACTGATGAAGAACTTGAGTTTTTAAAAAGTATAGACTGGGAAGTTACCGGTCGGTATGCAAAAGGATGTAAACCAAGCCAAACAATTGTCGAACGTGCTCCTGTGCTTATGCCCGAACTCGTAACCAGTGCATTTACTAATAGAACTATAAATAGTATTGCACAAGAATCTATATATCAAGAGGAAATGTTTATTAAGTGCCAAATGAAGAATCCATTTACTCGGGATAAAGTTGCCAAATATGGCCCGCTTGTGACACATCTATGCGGAACAGTGGGTAATATAAAGGTTCCTCTGCGTCCGACATTTGTAGAAGATGAATATGAACTTGAAGATGCATCATGGAAAGACTATGTAGGCAGTTATCATATTACAATGACATTACCCCATACTCAAAATATAACAACTAAACAATTTGTGCAAAATCACATTGATTGTGCAAATCAGATTCAGTGGATTGAACCCTTGTTAATGACCGCTTTTTTTTCACCGGACCCTGACGCAGTGGGAAAGGGACCTAAGCCGGGTATAGAGGGTAGTTATCGTGTTGGAGCCGTTGGTTGGGGTAATTTCGCGGGTTCCGATGTCCGTGTGTTTGGAACGCATGGTATTACACGTGGCGCAATGATGGAAAGCACTTGGCGTAAGGGGCTTGATTTGTCAGGAATGGAAAGATTAAATAGATGTGTGAAGACAGCACCACCACAGTATAAAAAGTCAGTTAGCATATTAACAAGTGATTTCCGGACATTCAATGTTGAAAATGATGATGAAAAATGTGCCTCTCTATACAATCCAAAAGACTGTCCAAAGGCCGATGGCGCACCAATGAGCCCGCCATTTGGTATGGAAATCCGGGTATTTGACCATTTCCATAGTGAGTATTTGATTGATTTGCTGAAAATCATCACGCTTTTGGCGGCAAATGCTGACCGTCATCCATCTCCAAATTATGTTTACAAGAGCAAATCATGGATATCAGCAATGCATGCAATTATGACATACGGATGGAATGCACAACTATCCGGTGAATATGTCGCCGTATTACGTAAACAACTTGGGTTGACACTTGAATGCAAGAGTCGCAGAGCACGTGATGTATTTGTTGCGATTATCACTGAATTACATACACTTAATAAAGATAGTTTACTCGTTGGATTAATGGATGAATCGCCACAAGTTGCACCCCGTGTTCCTAATGTCAATAGACAGTGTTGGGAGCTTGTGTTTCACAATGAATATCTTAATATAATGATGAAACATATAAATACTCATGCAACCCATAAAGTATACACACTCACTGCATTTAAAGAGCTCATATTCGGTAATAAGAGTCCATTCAGTCCTGAACGATGGGGTCATCAAGTTGATGATATTTGTTATGCATTAGAAACAAAAAATAAAGTGAAACTAACGGTGAATAACGGTAAAGTAACCAAAATAGCGATTGTTTAATTTTTTTGCATAAAAATTGTTTTTATTATTATAACCCGGTAATACTATTCAATAACCCTCTACAATACACTATTACTATATACACATTTAATCATGCAATCTGCTGAACTCAAAGAAATTGGAGAAAAGTGCCTTGCAATGTATTCCATTGACAAGTCAAATCTGATATTGCAATTACATGAACGATATCAGTCAGGTGAATCATCCATCGCAAATCCAAAATATACTGAACTGTCATACAATAATCAGACGGTATATTTTAATATTGAAGGACATTATGCTCAGGCTATCTTTCTAAAGTGTTCAGTCGACAAAGTAACATGGGTAACAATTCACAGTGAAAGTGACCATTAGATTAAAATATGTGTACCGTTTGCACTGGGTTACAAGCCCAGTGAGCCACTCGATGAGTGGCGTGACCGTAAATTCTATAGAACGCCAATGCCATTGCACAGGGATAATAAACCAGTGCATACGGTATACTAATCATATCCGCATACAATGCCAATTGTAAATGCAATAGGCGTTTAGAGGATAAAATTATTTTTTGTTCGGCGTCAGATAATGATAAAATTACTAAGCTTTGATAATTAAAAACTAATAAACATTAAAATAGAATTAACTACCGTTCACTCTTCTTAAATATAATCAAACGAAATGATATATACCCGGCCCGGTTGTTTAAGCATATACACAATATTGCTTAAATGTGTGTTTTGTGTATAACGTATAATATCATGACACATTGAATTATAAATACTCATATTTGGGTCATTAGGGGTAGTGATAATAATATTAAATTTAAACCCAAATGACGCAAAATACTCACCAATTAAT
>JAIXUZ010000401.1 GCA_027483285.1 Bacteroidota bacterium | reverse complement strand
TACAAAGCGGTTTTGTTAGGCGCTAATGCCTTGGGTAAAATATTCCCAATGCTTATGACAGCAGCCGGAACAGTTAAACCATCGAAGGTGGTGATATTTGGAGCGGGTGTAGCAGGCCTGCAAGCCCTGGCAACGGCCAAGCGTTTAGGAGCTATTGTTGAAGTAACCGATATACGCCCTGAGACTAAGGAACAGATTTTATCTCTAGGTGGTAAGTTTATAGAGGTTGCCGCTGATGATTCTATTAAAACGGAAGGCGGTTATGTAAAAGACGTAAGTGCCGACTTTCTTCGTAAGCAACAAGAAACAGTTGCCCGCCACGTAGCCGATGCTGATATAGTAATTACCACAGCCTTAATTCCCGGTAAAAAAGCACCTATACTGGTTAGTGCCGATATGGTGAAGAGCATGCGCCTGGGTAGTGTTATAGTTGATATGGCAGTGGAGCAAGGTGGAAACTGTGAGTTAAGTGAGGCTGGTAAAACAGTTGTAAAAGAAGGTGTTACCATTATTGGTGAACCTAATTTGCCATCGCTGTTGCCGCTTAATGCAAGCCAGTTGTATGCCAAAAATATATTTGAGTTTTTAACCCATCTGGCAACTAAAGACGGTTTGAAATTTGAACTGGAAGAAGATATTACCAAGGCCAGCCTTATTAATAAAGCATAAGCTATGAAAGAACTTATTCACTTTTTAGGAGAAAATATAGAGCTGCTCTATATCCTTATACTCAGCATTTTTGTTGGGATAGAGGTAATAGGACATGTACCATCTGTATTACATACGCCGCTAATGAGCGGTGCTAACGCCATCCACGGGGTGGTAATTGTAGGAGCTATTATTGTGATGCTTGATACGGCCGATGATAATTATTTAGGTCTGGCACTTGGTTTTATTGCCGTAATACTTGGTACGCTAAATGTTGTAGGCGGTTTTGTAGTTACTGACCGTATGCTTGAAATGTTTAAAAAGAAAAAGAAGTAAGCTATGGACAGTATTACACAAATTCACATTCTTTGGATAATCTACCTGATAGCTTCCGTACTTTTTGTTGTAGGATTAAAAATGTTATCTGGTCCCGAAACAGCACGTAACGGCAATTTAGTAGCTGCGTTGGGCATGGGTTTGGCAATTATTGGCACTATATTTATACACCCTGGCAAAGAAGCTTCAGCAATGAAGTTGGGTTTAATTTTTGGTGGTATTGCCATAGGAACCGTTGTGGGTTGGCTAACTGCCAAACGCGTACAAATGACTAAGATGCCCGAGTTGGTATCTATGTTTAACGGTATGGGTGGTGCTTGTGCGGCCTTAATTTCGCTGATAGAATACCCACATTATGCCGATTCGCCAAAACGTGTTTTGCTAACCATAACATTGGGTTTGCTTATTGGTAGCATATCGTTTTCGGGTAGTATTATAGCATACTTAAAACTAAATGGTACGCTGAATAAGCCTTATCGCTTACCATCGTATAACATTGTTAATGCTGTATTGGTACTAATTACTATAGCGTTGATTATTGCTATTTTATTTGTTCCTGCGTTAAACACCTATCCCGTAATCTTTGGTTTATTGGCGCTTTCGCTGCTATACGGAGTACTGTTTGTGCTGCCCATTGGTGGCGCCGATATGCCGGTTGTAATATCATTACTAAACTCGTTTACCGGAGTGGCTGCGGCTTTTGGCGGCTTTTTGTATAACAACCAGGTAATGCTTACCGGTGGTATATTGGTAGGTTCGGCAGGTACGTTGTTAACTATTGTAATGTGCAAAGCCATGAATCGTCCGCTGTTCAACGTAATCTTCGGTGCTTTTGGCGGTGGCGCCGCTGCGGTTGATACCTCAACTACCGGTGGTTCTGTAAAAGATATTTCTACTACCGACTTAGCTACGTTGATGTTCTATTCTAAGCGCGTTGTTATTGTCCCCGGTTATGGATTGGCAGTTGCCCAGGCGCAGCAAATTATCCGCGAGCTGGAAACTATTTTAGAAGAGAATGGGGTAGAAGTGAAGTACGCTATACACCCCGTTGCGGGCCGTATGCCCGGCCACATGAATGTGCTATTAGCCGAATCGAACGTGCCATACGAGAAGTTGGTGGAGATGGATGATATCAATCCTGAGTTTCCATCAACCGATGTGGTTTTTGTGGTAGGCGCTAACGATGTTGTAAACCCTGCGGCTAAGACAAACCCTGCCAGCCCTATATACGGTATGCCGATATTGGATGTTGAGCTGGCTCACCATATTGTTGTGAACAAGCGCAGTATGAATGCAGGTTATGCAGGCATTGACAACGAACTATTCTACAACCCTAAAACCAGTATGCTGTTTGGCGATGCGAAGAAGGCTTTGACCGACTTGGTGAATGAGTTGAAGCAGATGTAAGCTAGTAGTCAGAGGCCAGTAATCAGTAGTCAGAAAAGAATTAAACATAAATAAACTAATTTAGCCCAAGGATAACCCCTTGGGTTTTTTATTATGCTACAACAATACAAACAACAAATAGAGCGGCTGGTTGATTTAGCCATTGAAGAAGAAATTGGCGATGGTGACCATTCGGCATTGGCCAGTATTCCTGCGGATGCTATTGGCAAGGCCAAGCTGTTGGTTAAAGATGATGGAATATTAGCAGGTGTAGAACTGGCGCTGTTCATTTTCAACAAGATAGACAGTCAACTTAAAGTAGAAGTTTTGCTGCATGATGGTGCCGAAGTTAAGTTTGGTGACATTGCTTTTTATGTAAACGGAAGCGAGCGCAGCATATTGCAAGCCGAGCGTTTGGTGCTAAACTTTATGCAACGCATGAGTGGTATTGCTACTACTACAAATCGTTTGGTTAAG
>JAIXUZ010000191.1 GCA_027483285.1 Bacteroidota bacterium | reverse complement strand
CATGATGAATCGGGTGTGCTGGTTTTGCTCCAGCACCATGATGAATCGGGTGTGCTGGTTTTGCTCCAGCACCAATTTGGTTTCCGCAAATAGCGCGACCACTATCACCCTGCACAAACTTGCCACCGAGCACTGCGCCATGGCAGCATGAATCACCCTTATCGACACGTGGAAGGCCACCAATCATTTCTTCCGGATTAATGGAGAAATATGTACCCCCCGATTGTCGAGAACTCTTTCTTTTTTGAGTTTTGCTACGTTTAGACAGTTTACGCCTTTGCTTTTTGCCGCCGAACTGGTCAAGAACGCCAAGATACTTCTTAACACTCGCCTTGTATTCGTCAAATGTTACAGGTTTGCTTGGTGCACTACATTGGCCACCTGTTTGCATTTTATTGCCATTTGAATGATTGGATTGGGCACCTCCAGCAAGACCAGGAAGAAATCCAGAGCCCTGTGCTAATGATAAATCACCAGCTTCGGGATTTGTATTATGTAAGTTGGCTTGATAGCATGCAGAATTGAGATATTTGCTCAAATTTGGCTGCGCAATACAAGAAGAAGCTTGGCCACCACGTTGACCAGATCGGGAACATGGTTTACGTTTGCATGATTTACTCTTTTTTAAAACCATTTGTTTGTGATTGTTATTTGCTCCGATTACTTTATTAAATATATTTATTCAGTATATATATTTTATTTATAATTAAAATCAATAAGATTATTTTTGTGCAACAAGCTTTTTAAAATCATTACGCCTATTAATCGTGTTTCGCTTATTAAATTCTGTTTGAGACAGTATCTGCTGTTTTTTTGTTTGTTTACCTGAGTGTTTTTTTACCCGAGTGTTTAATGATGTTGGTGTGCGCTTTGTTTGCTTTGCTTTTTGGTTGAGTTGTAATATTGCGTGATATAACATAAAATTACTATTTGTATTTACCCTTTATTAATAGTATTTAATTTTTAAGGGGTAAAAATAGCAAAAAAGTTAAAAAATTTATAAAAATTGTTTAACTTAACTTTTAGTATGGATTTTATTTTTACAGTGTTATAACACATAACCTCGCAAACATGGCAAGTTCTTCTGCAAGTTCTGCAGCAACTCCTTTCCCGAAATGGCTCAAGCCACTTTTGGGTTGTGCTCACTACATTAGTGAAGCAAAAGAAGATATTGCCAAGCATAGTAAGAAACTTGAACTTTCCGGATGGCATCTTGACGCCGGATTGCGTGAGCGCCGACGAAAGTTGGAAGTCAAGATTTTGACAATACTCAAGCCATTTCACGACCAAATGGAGAATCAAAATTGGGTTAAGTTTATCGAATCCAGTGTTGCAGGCCATGACATACTCAAGCCGCGTATTGAAGAGCTTACTCAGCAAATGTCTGCAATTGACACAGAGTATAGAAAGTATCTAATTTTCTTGCAGGAGATTGAGGAAACCAAGCGGGAGCTTGAGGAAACCAAGCGCGAAATGGATGAGCAAAGCGGGACATTGTGTAGCGCACTTGACCATATGAAGTTTACCGAGAAGTATCGTCATCTTACATATGGCGATGATTACGATGCACATCAGCTCCGTTCAGCAATGGATTGGAAGGGATGGAAGTATTAATCATCCAGGCATGCCATTTTTTATTTTAACTGACTTATTTTTATTTTAATGTCGATGATATTAACGTTTGCACATTTGTTGCTAAAGTATTTTAAGCATAAAATATTCATACCTAATAAAGGATACCATGTCGAAACAGGTTAAAACACAAAAACAATTAAACACAACTAAATATATATCGCTGGAAAATGTATTCCAATACAGTGTTAGACCAGAAATAAATATGGATTTTAAAACATGTTGTATAGTGTTAGATAAATGCAAACTTGACACATCTGCAAAATATATCATTCAGGTTTTTAAAAATTATATTAGTCCCGAAATAATCAAAAATATAGCCGTTACCACATATTTAAAAGATGTTAGTTCTAAATTAGCATCCGGGGATATTGAAGAGAGCCATGTTACTTTACAAGTATCAGGTGGTGACAAAAATAACAGTGGAATGCTCAATATAATACTGGTAATATATGACTCCGAATTAGAAAAGTCTAAGTCATTATATCGGTTTAATGAAAGTTTACGCGGAGTCGGTGGTCACATATACCATTCATTACATAAAAATGAATTGCGTAACTTTAATTTAATTGTGCCTTCTGTCATAAAGGGTGCTCATGACAAGGGGAGTGACAGTAATATTATACTAAAAGTGCTTGAGGGCTTTTTATTGGCAATGTATTCGTTTAATAAGTATAAATCGGGTGACGGTAAAAAAGAATTGCCTGAATTCCGAGACCAAGTTCTAAATACCGTTATGCCCCTTATCGGAACTAAAACTAAAAAGGTAGGTTTGGTCATGGGTGGTGCTGATAAAAAAACAAAAAAGGTTACTGGGTTAGCTCATCCTAAAATAAAGCGCTCAAACCCCAATAATTATGCAGTTGCTGTAATAAGTAAGGTAACCAAACTACAACAGGATATCGGACATTTAGTAACGATTATCAAAGGCGTATATACATGCCGGGATTTAATTAATGAACCAGGTAATATACTAACAACTGCCAGTATGGGTGATTATCTTAAAAAGATGATTGTGGATTATAAGATACCGGTAGAAATAGAAATATATGACCGGAATGCATGTGCAAAAATGGGTATGGGTCTCTTAGTAGCTGTTGGTGAGGGTAATCCACCAGACCGTCAAAGTGGTCTCATCATCCTGAAGTATAACGGCTTAAAGTCCAATTCAAATAGTAAAAAGTCTGAAGGTGTATGTATGATTGGTAAAGGAATTACACAGGATACCGGTGGATATTCTCTAAAGTCATTAGAGGATATTCCGAGCATGAAGAGTGATAAATCCGGTGCAGTGATAGTGCTTACATCGATTCTTTGCAGTGCTAAATTGGGTCTCCCGATTAATCTTGTGGGTATGCTCCCGATGGCACAAAATAGTATTGGCCCTGGGTCTATGGTTCCTGGCGATATAATTACCGCATATAATGGAATGACAGTTGAAGTGGCTGACCCAGATGCAGAGGGCCGGCTAATCATTGCAGATTGCTTGGCATATGCCGCCGATAAATGGCCTAAATATCAGTTGCTTGACATTGCCACGTTAACTGGCGAACAAGAGGCCATAAGCTGCAAGAAATTCAGCACACTGATTCATGTAAATTCCGATGTGATGGCTGATAAATTAGTTATGGCCGGCGAAGAAGAGGGTGAACGTATTGTTAAAATGCCGTATATGAGTGATTTTATAGACACTATAAAGAGTGATGTCGCAGATGTCCGGAATACTTCGAGCACATGTAACGGCGATATTTATCCCAGTTCGCTGTTCATGTCCAGTTTTCTGAAGCCGGATTCTAAGTGGATACATATTGATTTGGGCGGTAATACATTTGATGTTGAAAGTGAGTATTTGGAATCTGGGGCATTAGCATCGGGCGTGGGTGTTAAATTATTGATGAATGTGTTATTATCACTTTGAATCCGGTTGAGAAGAATCTATAATATTAGTTACCTGAATAGCTTTTACTTTATATTATTCAGTAATAATAACTAATGGCAAAAACAAAAAAAGCAATACATAACCTTTCAATAAAGGGTAAAAAGACAAAAAAAGGGAAAGGGTCAGATACACGTTTACTTTCTTCTGTAAAGCCGAATATCTACGCCCGCAATTTTAGATTTGCAGATAATGAAAATCTTGCAGATGATGGTATAACACGGATAACACAAGCATTGAAACCGACACAATGGTTAAGAGTTACATCGACCCGTAAAGAAGACAGTTATAAATATAAACAAGGTATCAGTTTGAAGCCAGAAGGATTATGGTATTCAAAGGGTGAATGGTTATTTCATGATATACACGGAGAGAATGGTATAGGTATTGACAATAAATATTTGAT
>JAIXUZ010000194.1 GCA_027483285.1 Bacteroidota bacterium | reverse complement strand
GTTTCGGGGTTGAAGAGCATGCTAGCGTTGATTACCCCTTTAAGGTTATCGGCCAGCAATTTAATATTGGTATAGTGTGTGGTGATGATGCCAATGGCCTGCTTTTTAGTCAGTTCTTCGAGTATAACTTCAGCAATTGCGCCACCCAGTTCAGGGTCGGTGCCGGTGCCAAACTCATCTATCAAAAATAACGTACGGCCGTTGGCTATATTTAGGAACTGGCGCATTGCTAACAAGCGCGAGCTATAAGTACTAAGGGCATTTTCAATACTCTGGCTGTCGCCAATATCAACCAATAAATTATTAAAGAAGCTGACTTTGCTTTTTTCGCTGCAAGAAATAAGTAAACCACTTTGCAGCATTATTTGCAATAAGCCAACTGTTTTAAGGGTAATGGACTTACCACCTGCATTGGGCCCGCTGATGATGACAATACGCTGCTTACGGTCCATGTGGATGGACATGGGTATTGTTTTTTTACCGGATGCTTTGTTTTGCAAAAACAACAAGGGATGCACAGCCTTTTCAAGGCTTATGCACGGGTCTTTTTCTATTACCGGAAGGCTAGCATTAAGATCAACAGCGAAGTAGGCTTTGGCCCTAATAAAATCTATGGTAGTAAGCAGTATATGGTAGTTCTTTATCAGCAACGCGAACGGGCGAATATCCGCCGTTAGCTTGCGGAGCAGCTTAAACACCTCGCGGCGCTCGGCGTTTTGCAGGTCGGCAATTTCGTTGTTAAGGGCTACGGTTTCCTGTGGCTCTATAAAGGTGGTTTTGCCAGTTTCGCTGCTGCCGTGTACTAGGCCTTTAACATCGCGCTTAAACTCTGACATTACAGCCAGCACGCGGCGGCCATTGTAAAAGCCGGCTTCGTTTTCACGTATCCAGCCCAGCTTATTCAGTTCGTTAACAAACTGGCGGAACTTGCGGTCTGACTCGCGGGTCTTTTTACTTAAATCGGCGCGAATGGAGGCCAGGTCTTTTGATGCTGATGAGCGGACGTAGCCCGTTTCGTCAACAATCAAATCAATAGCCTTAATAATGTCGGTAGTCTTGTAAACATTGCCAATAAGCTCTTGCAGGGCGGGGAATAAATCGGCCTTGGAGCTTAAGAAGCGGATAACATAGTTAACCGTAGCCGACACTACTTTGATATTGATAAATTGTTTCTCAGTAAGTACCGAACCATCAACCTCTAGCAGGTTGCATTCGGCTTCAAAATCAATAAAAAGGGTATCGGGTATGGCGGCTTTGTTGCGCAGCAGGCTGGTAAACTCGTTTAGCTGGGCTAGTTGAAGCTTGCAGTCGTCGCGGTCTTCAATAGGTGCCAAGGCTTGTGCCAGCTTTTTTGATGAGACATTACGGCAGTTTTCTTCTACGTACTTGCGTACTTTTTCAAACTCAAAAACCGTAAGTGTGTTATTATCAAAAAGCCTCATCAGGGGTAATAAACGGGCAAAAATACGGATTGTTCATTTGCCTTTCTTTTCTTTCATTACTTTTTGCTTGTCCAAAAAGTAATCAAAAAAGACACCACGCCCAAAAACACTTCAATTTTGCTTTCGCACGCCCCGACTATTTCGTGTCGGGGCTAAAGCTAACCACACTAATTGCCATGCAAAATTTCGTGTTCGCACCGGGCGTGGACTACCCGCGCACTATATAATATACTACCATTTGATTGCTATTGTTTGTCTTCTAACAGAGGGACGAAGCGGAACTCGCCGTACTCGGTTTGGGTGGTGGTGCCGTCGGTATTTTTGCGGATTTCGATCATGGTTTGCACATTCTCGCCCACGGGGATGATAAGGATGCCGCCAGGTTTAAGCTGTTCTACCAGTTTAGGCGGTATAAAGGGCGCGCCTGCGGTAACTATTATCTTATCGAACGGGGCAAAATTGGGCTGACCAATATATCCATCGCCATAAAACTGCTTAGGCATGTAGCCCAGCTCTTTTAATATTTGCTGAGATTTTAAGAATAATGGCCTCTGGCGCTCTATTGTAAACACTTTAGCCCCAAGTTCGCACAACACAGCGGTTTGGTAGCCGCTGCCTGTGCCAATTTCTAACACCTTATCGCCTTTTTTAATATGTAACAGCTGGGTTTGAAAAGCCACGGTAAAGGGCTGAGATATTGTTTGGCCTGCAGCAATAGGAAAAGCCTTGTCCTGGTAAGCAAACTCAAGAAAAGCACCATCCATAAACAGGTGGCGCGGAATATTATCTATGGCTGTTAGAACAGCCTCGTCAATAATGCCTTTGGTGCGCAAAAAAGCAACAAGCTCTTTACGCATGCCTTTGTGGCGAAATGTATCGTTGGGGTTTTGCATGGGGTATGCAAATATAGCTGTAAGCCCCATGGTATTTTGTAATGCGCTAACTAAGAGTTTTTCACAATCGGCATTCAATAAAAATTATCTAAAAAGTAACAACAATGTATATAGATAGACGTTTATTCCCTACTTTTTATTAAATTTGTACACTTTATATATAAAACAATGACAAACACAACAACAGTAGACACTTACGTGAAGTTTAAAGTGAAAGACATGAGCCTTGCAGAATGGGGCCGTAAAGAGATTATGTTGGCCGAGGCTGAAATGCCAGGCTTAATGTCGTTACGCGCCGAGTTTGGCCCATCTAAACCTTTAGCCGGAGCACGTATAGCAGGTTGCTTACACATGACCATCCAAACAGCTGTTTTAATTGAAACACTAGTTGAGTTAGGTGCTGAAGTTACCTGGTCATCATGCAACATATTCTCTACCCAAGACCATGCTGCCGCCGCTATTGCTGCTGCAGGTGTTTCTGTTTACGCCTGGAAAGGTTTGAACGAAGAGGAATTTGACTGGTGTATTGAACAAACACTTTTCTTTGGTGAAGACCGCAAACCATTAAACATGATTTTGGATGACGGTGGCGATTTAACCAACATGGTATTGGACCGTTACCCAGAGCTTGTATCTGAAATACGTGGTATTTCTGAAGAAACCACCACAGGTGTTCTTCGTTTATACGACCGTGTTAAAGCCGGCACTTTGCCATTGCCAGCTATTAACATTAACGACTCTGTTACCAAATCGAAATTTGATAACAAATACGGTTGCCGCGAGAGCTTAGTAGACGCTATACGCCGCGCTACTGACGTAATGATGGCCGGTAAAGTTGCTGTTGTTGCCGGTTACGGTGACGTTGGCAAAGGTTCTGCCGACTCTTTGCGCAACGCTGGTGTACGTGTTATTGTAACTGAGATTGACCCAATTTGTGCTTTACAAGCTGCAATGGAAGGTTACGAGGTTAAGAAAATGGACACTGCCGTAAAAGAAGCTGATATTGTTGTAACCGCTACCGGTAACAAAAACATTATTCTTGGCCGCCACTTTAAAGCTATGAAAGACAAGGCTATTGTTTGTAACATTGGCCACTTTGATAACGAGATTGATGTTGCCTGGTTGAACGAAAACTACGGAAACACTAAAAACACCGTTAAGCCACAGGTTGACCTTTACACTATTGACGGTAAAGACATCATCCTTTTAGCTGAAGGCCGTTTAGTGAACCTTGGTTGTGCTACTGGCCACCCATCGTTTGTAATGTCTGCCTCTTTCACCAACCAAACGTTGGCCCAGTTAGAGCTATGGCAAAACAGCAAAAACTACGAGAACCAAGTTTACGTTCTTCCAAAATCGTTAGACGAGAAAGTTGCCCACTTACACCTTGCTAAAGTAGGTGTTGAGTTGGAGGAACTAACCCCAGACCAAGCCGATTATATTGGCGTTACAGTTGCCGGTCCGTTTAAAAACGATGCTTACCGTTACTAGTTAGCTGGCAGCTTTTAGCTGATAGCTTATAATAATTGAAACCCTCGTCTGAAAAGGCGGGGGTTTTGTTTTATATTATCTATATAAAACAGTACATTATAATTGCTGTATTTATTCTATTTGTTTTAATTACAACAACTAGATATTTACTTTGGAACCAAACGACTTATATACTTATTTTAACTTTGCTGAATGTCCCTAC
>JAIXUZ010000269.1 GCA_027483285.1 Bacteroidota bacterium | reverse complement strand
GGGCTGATAGTATGGTGTTTTTAACTCCGGAATATAACGGCACCTACGCACCGGCACTTAAAAACCTGGTTGATTACTATAACAAAACCGAGTTTATTAAAAAGGCCATTGGCATTGTAACCGTTTCAACGGGTGCTTTAGCAGGTATGCGCTCTGCCGTACAGTTGCAAAATTTAATACCCGCACTGTTTGGTATTTTAGTGCCTTATATGTTGCCTGTAGGCAATGTTACCGATAAGTTTGAAGAAGATGGCACCCTTAAACTGCCCGTTTTTGAAAACAGCATACACAACTTTGTAAACGAATTTTTGTGGCTGGCCGACGCTATAGTAGCCAAAAAAGAATTAGCCGCCGCCGCTGCATAAAAACAAATTCCCCTGTAAGTGGGGGTTGCTTGGGTAAGCGCAATACGGGCAGTCATTCTTAATATATTAATCCTAAGTTAAGCCCTCTCCTTTGGAGAGGGTTGGGTGAGGCAATTATCTCTTTTCCCAAATCCGTATGTAATCAATCTCAAAAACATACGGAAACTTGGTAAATAAACCGTTTAAGCCAACACAGGTGCTGCTTAAGGGCGACGCAATACCGGCTATTATCCCCATAGGTGCCAGGTTGTCTATATATTCCATGGTTGAGGTAAAATAGTTAACCCCGTCAAGGTAAAACGTAACGCGGCCTTTTTCCCAGTTAAATCCAAAGGTGTGCCATACATCGTCTTCTACACTTATATACCTCTTATAGTCTGATTTGTGTTTAGGGGTAGTAAAAGTATTTTCGCAAACCGTGTCGGCACCCATCATTGTAGGTGGTATTACATAATGTATGTTTGATGTAATGGTGCGGTCTTGTCCATTTATAAATTCAAAGCCGTCAATCTCATGCCAACAGTCGCCTTCAAAAAGCCAGAAATCTGGCCCGAAGGGCGCATACGTCATCGGAAATTTAGGAGCTTTGGGTAGCTTAAACCTCATTTCGTAATACCCGTGGTAGTACTTTTGCTTCGAAAAAATGAGCCCTGTAGTATGGGTAACCTCCTTTTTAGTAACATTAAAATAGCCCTTATCCCAATCCCAGAAATTGCCTGTGGTATTCTCTTCGCGGGTATATAGTTTAAGGGAGCCATCGTATACTTTAACATTATGTGTGTCGCTGGGGTCAATCCATGCTTCAGGTTCTTTAATCTCATTCGGCTGGTTATAGTTGCAAATAGAAACCATGTTGCCCGGGTGCTGGCCCCAGTCAAAATTGGTACGCCAAACGTTAAGGTTAATCCTGTCGCCATTAAACTCATCGGCAAAGGTTAATTTCCATACGGTAGAGTCTTCGCCAGGTGGTTGCGCTGCAACAGTGGTTGTAATTAAAACAAGAATAAATGCTACTAACTTTTGCATGGTGTGGCTTAGGCAAATGTAATGCCAATGCTGCATATTTAACAGCCACTTTTATGCCCTGCTTTATTTTTTTTACCATTACCACAATTTGCCCTATCTTCAACCCTTGTTTGTGTCTGTAGGCCAATGAATGATTTACTCATACTTATAGCCCTTGCTGTTGCCCCCTGCATTATTATTGCGTTGTTTATTTACTGGCGCGATAAGTTTGATAAAGAGCCATTCAGCCTGTTGGTAGGTTCTTTTTTTGGTGGCATTGCGTCGGTAGTTCCCGCATATTTTTTAAGTCGTGGGCTTGAAGATATTGTGCTGGGAGGCCAAAGTGTAAACAACTTTGAAATAGCCATTGATGCTTTTATTTGTGTTGCCTTTGCCGAAGAAATTTCTAAATACTTTTTCCTGCGCTTTATAGCATACCCCAACAAAAGCTTTAACGAGCCCTTTGATGGTATAACCTACTCTGTAATGGTAGGCATGGGCTTTGCTATGATAGAAAACCTGTTATACGTGTTGGGCAACAATGGCAACGGCATAGAGGTTGCCTTGTTGCGCATGTTTACTGCCATACCCGCCCACGCTGTTTTTGCAGTTATTATGGGATATTTTGTGGGCCTTGCCAAACACTCAGAACACAAGGCAGGCTATTTATTTGTGGGTGTTATGGCGGCAGTACTGGCTCATGGCTTTTACGATTATTTCTTGTTTGTTCAAAACATACCCTTTATGTATGTGGGTGCTGCAATGTCGCTATTGTTTGGTTTATATCTGGCTTTCAGGGCTATCAAACAACACCAAAAGGCATCGCCATTTGCTGCTAAAGAAACAAATGGCGATGATACTAAGATTACCGATAGCGAAACCGGTTTTTAATACGGCGCTGTATAGCTTGTTGGGTCGTTACCTGGTATTTCGTTATTCTGGTATTGGTTTGCAGGCAGGTCTAACACATGCCATACCCCTGCTTCGTCCTGCCATTCAATAATATAATGGTCAACACCGTTAGGACCCCAGCTTTGGTAAGGTGTCCATTCCAGTTTTACTTCATAAGCAGAATGGTCTATATTGGCTTTAAGCACAATGTTATCGCCTGTTTTGCCAGTGTAGCTCTTATCGTTACAAACGCTGTTGGTTTCTATACGGTAATAGTACTTAATGCTTTGTATGCTGGCATCCCAATCATCATAAGCCTGTAGTGTATCGGCAGCGGTAAACGGCCCGGTAAGCTGGCCCACACTTTGGTAGCTAACACTATCAGCAGAGCGGAATACAGTATAGTAACTTACCAACTCAGGCGCATATGGGGCTTTCCACTCGGTACGGGTAAACTGGTTGTCTACCACAGTGGTGCGCACTACGTGTGCAGGCAGTGTGGTAAAATCAATTTTTGGTAGTGGCGATGTGGCAGTATCGCTTAAAGAGTACAAAGTGCCACCACATAAGCTAACTGCACGCACACGGTATTTATATTCGCGTGGGCAAATTTTATCCTGATCAAGGTAGCCGGTAATATCGCCTGGTACTGTTGCAATTAGGTTTGCCGCAGTAGTATCGTTCCAGCCATTGGCCTGTGTGCGGTATACTTCATAGTAATCAACTGTGCAGCCACCGTATGGGTTCCATTTTAGTAACCTGTCGGTACTTGGTAACAGGTTAGCGGTAAGCTCAATAGTGCAATGTGCCTCAACACTGTCTATGCCTTTGGTGTATCCGCACTGGTCTGTTATACCTATTTTGTAGCAGTAAGAGTTTGCAAGTGTTGCTAGGCCGCTGTTATCAATAAACGATGTTTGATTTATGTTGCTGATAGTTGCAATTGGCTGGTAGGTTGTACCATCAAAGCGGAAAAGGGTGTAGCTGCCAAAATCAAATACTGTAGATGCTGCCCACTCAATTTTTACTGCTGTTTCAGATAGAACTGTTACCCTGCGCAATGGAATTGTGGCAGGTGGTAATGTATCTGCAATAACAATGTAAGCGTTTTGGGTTAGCGTATCGGCACAACCATAAGTATTGGTAACTATTAGCGAGACATTGTATCCTCCGGGGTTTGTAAAAGCAATGCCTTGTGGGTTTTCAAGGGCCGATGTTTGACCGTTGCCAAAATTCCAGTTATAGGTTGGGTTTTCTAAAGCTGATGAGTTGTTGGTAAAGTTTACCGAAATGCCCGCACAGCCCGTAGTAGTATCGGCCACAAATGCCGCTACCGGAATTGGTACTACTGTAATAGGGCTTGCGTATAAAGTATCAACACAGCCATATTGGTTGTACAACACAACAAACGGGTTGTATGTGCCGGGCAGGCTATAGGTATGTTGAGGGGTAAATACGGTATCAGTAACACCATCACCATAGTTTACTTCAATATTGGTTGTGTTTACATAGTTCAGGCTAAAGTTAGCAACTACCTGCCCGCAGCCAATGGTGTCTGCTGTTGCAAAAGCACCATCTGGTTGGCCGGGTACTGTTATGTATAAACTTTGCGATATCGTGTCCTGGCAGCCGGTATAGGTATTTATAACCATTAACCAGGCGGTATACAAGCCACTGGTATCTGCAGTGTAGTTTGGCGGCGTCATATCTGCCGATGGGCCGGTGTAGTTAAACAGCCATTTAAAGTTAGCTACACTGTCGGTTTGCGATGTGTTGTTGTAACCAAAGGTTATACCCTGGCAGGTGCTATCTATAACAGCCATGGTGAATGATGCTACCGGAGGTGCATTTACAGTTATCTGTGCAAAAGAACTATCCTGACAACCGGTACCATTGCCAACTACTAAAACTACATTATATATACCTGGGTTAGTATAAGTATGCAGCGGTAACGAGTCGTTGCTCCAGTTACCGTCGCCAAATGTCCAGGTGTAGGTTGTAGCTTCTGTAGAGTTGTTATAAAACTGTGGCAGGTAAGGTGCGCAACCCGATGGGTAATCAACAACCATGTCAGCATTAGGCATATTGTTAATTATTATAGGGTTTTGCAATGTCATAGAGCTTGATCAGCCTACCGAATCATACACTACAATAGAGCTGTAGTATGTGCCCGCGGTGTTAAATACGTGTGATGTGTTAAAGTTAGCAGTGTCTGATGTGCCATCGCCAAAGTACCAAGAAAAATGGTCTACGTTGGTACTTAGGTTAATAAAGTCTACGGGCGAATTTTCGCAAGCGTTTGTATTTGCTACAAAAAAGTTTGCAATAGGGCCTAGTACGGTAACATAATCAATGTATGTAGTGTCTGCAGTACAGCCCTGCGGAGAGATAACCGTTAAGCTGACATTGTATACACCAGGAGTAATGTAGGTGTGTGCTACAATAGGGTTATTATTGGTAATTATACCATCGCCAAAATCCCAAATATAAGTAGAACCCAAAGGTGCTGATGAAAGGTTATTGAATATAACATTTGATGGAGCACAGGTAACCGATGAGTTTGAAGAGAATAGAGGTGTAGGTTGCACTATGGAAACCTGGTTAACTATAGTATCTGCACAACCATCGGCTGATGTTACATAAGCAGTAGCATTGTAAATACCATCTAAACCGTATACGTGAGATACCGTGTTGCCACTACCGGGTGCTGTGTTGTCTCCAAAGTCCCATACGGTAGTATAGTTAGGGTTGTTTGCCGTAACATTAAAGTTGATAGGTGAAAAGCCGCATACTGTGTTGTTATTTAGAGTATAGTTAGCTGCAAACAGACTAATGTTGGGTTTGCTTACAGTATCAGCACAACCATTTATATCTGTTATAGCAAGGGTAACATTACCGGCTGGCATATAAGTAAAGGTATGCATTGGGTTTTGCAGGGTTGATGTATTACCATCACCAAAATCCCAGCTCCAACTTACGGCATTATCACTGCTGTCTGCATATTGTACATCAATATCGGGTTGAAAACACGATTTGCTTTGTGTAAATGCAAAATCAGCATTAGCACCATAAACGTGGATTGTATCAATGTAGGTGCCTGAGCAGTTTTGACCATTTACGTTAAATACCTGTAGTTTAACAGCATAGTCGCCAGGTTGGGTAAATGTGTAGCTTGTGGTAGTAGTGCCATTGTTATTAATAACAGCCATATTGCCAAAAAACCAATAGTGTGTATTGCCAGGCGAATAGTTTATTGATGTTGAATTAAAGTTTACAGTAAGAGGTGCACAACCTGCATGTGTGCTGGCATTAAAGCCGGCGGTAGGTAAGTAAACTGTTACGGGGTTTAATGCATAATCATGTGGGCATCCCAAAGCATCGGTAAGGTGCAGGCTAACATTGTATGTGCCCGGGTTGGCATATTGGTGTACAGGCAACATATCAGTTGATGTTGTGCTATCGCCAAAATCCCAAATGTATGTAAATGCTGAATCCAGGTTATGGGCTATGTTTAGTGGTGCATTACATAGTACTGTTTGATAGTTAAATACAGGGTCGGTAATAGGAGAGTATACACTGCTGGTGGCAGAGCCCGGGCAACCTTCAGAGTCAACTGTGGTTAACTGCACATGGTAAGTTTGGTCTGTTGAGTTGTAGGTATATTGAAAGCTTTGCGATGTTTCAGTATCTCCATTACCCAAAAGCCATAGCCACGAAACAGCATCGGGCGAGTTGCCTGTAAATAGTACCACAATACTATCGCAAAAATTTTGTTGCGATACCGTTATAGTAGGCGTGTGTCCTCCAATATCATATACGTAAGGTTGGTAAACAACATCGTAAGTATTATAATTATCGTACCACACTTCAGTGTAAACTACGTAGGTGCCCGATGAGCCATACTCATGTGTTGGCGAAAGGTCTGTTGATGAGTAACCATCGCCAAAGTGCCAAATTACAGAGTCGGCATACATAAACTGGTTGTTAAATGTAAGCTGGTATGGGGCGCAGGCAGATATTAGGTATTGTGGGTCTGTAGTGCTGGTATCGGGTGGAACATCCCATCCAACAGGCTGAGGTATTGCCGGAGGGCTGTCTGCACATACTTCTGCTGTTACTGTGTCTACGCAACCAAATTGGTTGGTAATAATTGCTGTGTAGGTAATGTTTGCATTAGTAGTATCAAATTGCAGTGTAGGTGCAATTTCGGTTGATGTTTGGCCATCGCTGAAAAACCATTGTACTGATGTTGCATTTTCAGGTATTGGCCTGAATTCAGCTGATACAAGGCCATTCATAATGCCATCGCAACTAGATGCGGCGCCTGCAGTAAATGGAAATAAGGCTAACTGGTTAAAGCCATTATAAGTGCTTAAACAACCACTGGGGGTTATAATAGTTAATGATACGTTGTAATACCCATCTTCACCATAAACGTGGGTAGGGTTTTGCTGTGTGTTTATTGGCGACCCGTCTCCAAAATTCCATTGGTAGCTAATGCCATTGCTGGGGGTTTCAAACGTTACTGTGTAAGGGGCAAAACAGCTTTGGTTTACAGTAATAACTTCAGGCTCTCCGCCATAAACATCCATTTGGGCAAAGTCAGCAATAAGTTCCTGGCAGCTGTCTGCTGTCATGGTAATTAATGATATGGTATAGCTGCCTGGTTGCTCATATACGTGGGTTGGGTTAGCACCTGTACCTGTATTACCGTCGCCAAAATTCCAGATATAGCTTACAGCAGTGGGGTTGTTTGCCTGAAAAGTTGAGGCAATGCCTACACAGCCAGCAAATGGAATTGTTGGAGTTGTGTAGCTTGGTGTCAAATAGTTTACATTAATAAAATCATTGATTACTAATGTATCAAAACAAGACCCATTGCTGGCTATTAGTGTTACATCATACGCACCGGGCAAATTATAATAATGCGTTGGGTTAGCCATGTTAGATGTTGTACCATCGCCAAAAATCCAGTTAAACTCGGTAGCTCCTTGGGTATAGTTTATAAACTGGGCATTTACTGTACAGCCACTGGTATTAGTAGAGTTGAAGTCAGCCATAACATGTATTACGTTTACAGCGCTAGTTACTACTGCCGTGTCAGTACAGCCATAGTTGTTAGTAGTAATAAGGGTAACGTTGTAAGCGCCGCTGCTGTTGTAAGTTGCTGTTGGGTTTTGGTCTGTAGAGGTGGTGCTATTACCTAAATTCCATAAAAAGCTAACAGCGTTGGTAGAGCTGCTGGTGTAAGTAACAGGCGCCAATACACACGCTGTTGGAGAACTTGAAGTAAATGAGCTAATTGGTTGCGGGTTTGCAGTAATAAAATTATTTAAGGTTACAGATGAGTTACATGATGAACCTACACCAAAAATAGTGGTAAGCGATACGTTGTAGCTTACAGGACTTTGTGTGCTGTTTACAAATACATGTGTAACGTTTGGTGTATTAGTGGTTACGGGCGATGACCCATCACCAAAATCCCAAACATATTGTTGAGCATTGGTAACATTGGTACATACAAAGTTAACAGGCAATGCGCTACAACCGGTATCTGCTGATGCTGTTACCTGTGGAATAATGCCGTTGGTTATTTCAATATCAAAATGTGTAGTATCTGTACATCCGCTTGTGCCTGTTGCAATGTAGGTTACGGTATAGGTTCCATAACTACCATATATGTGCGATGGCGCTGCAAGTGCAGAGGTAGCGTTATCGCCAAAATCCCAAAAATGGGTAGCGGCGTTTGTAGATGTTTGTATAAAGTTGATAGACTCGTTAGGGTCGCAAACAACCGTGCTGCTGGCAGTTGCATTTGCAATAGGTTTGGGTTGTACGTTTACAGGCACCACCTGCGATGCACATGCATTAGTAAAACCATCAACATATACCAAAAGACTTACATTGGTGTTTGGATTAAAATTGTTATAAATATGTGTAGGGTTGCTTACATCAGATAATATTACCCCATCGCCAAAGTTCCAAACAAAAGAGTCTGCATTTACAGCCTGGTTTGTAAATTGGAAAAGAGTTTGTTGCTGGCAGCCTGATGGTGGTGCAACAGTGAATGAGGCTACCGGAATCCCTACCGTTATTGTTTGTGTAGCGCTGCTAATAGGGTTGCCGCCCTGCAAAACCTGTAGTGTAACAGTGTAGGTATTGGCACTGTTATATACATATGACGGGCTTGTTTGCGTGCTTCCGGGGGTGCCGTCGCCAAAATTCCACTGGTAGGTGCAACCCGGGGGCACACCTGTAGTGGTATTTGTAAACTGCACCGATGCAGTAGTGCCGCCACATAAAAACAGGCTGTTGTCAGACACCGTAAACGATGCCTGCGCAAAAACACCCGAGCCCCATAACAGGGCTACTACAAGGCAAGCCAGGTATTTTGCTCTTTCTTTAGTTGATGTATTAATCAGGTTCATCTTAATTGGGGTGGTTGGTGGTTGGTTGTATTGTTTTTGGTTTTAATCTATTAGTGTTACTGTACCCTCTTGTTCTACCAAACCATAGGCCTGGCCACGCGCACTTACTTTATATATATATACGTCTTGCTGGCTCAACACCCCTTTAAAGGTGCCATCCCAGCCTTTTTGTAAATCTTGAGTTTCAAATAACAACTCGCCCCAGCGGTTGTATATAAGCATTTTAAAAGTTTCTATGCCATCGCCTTTTGGGGCAAATGTTTCGTTAATCCCGTCGCCATTGGGGGTAAATGCATTTGGAATGTATAACACCGCCGATGGTGAAACACGGGCGTAGTTAGACACGCTAAAAACCTGCGGCTGGTTCTTTTTAAACGCTGTAACTCGGTAGTTCTGGGCGTTTACAGGGAATGTATTTTGCGCGTTTACACTCATTGTCAGTGTTATTATCGCTACTATTGCGATGGTTAAAGCTTTTTTCATAGCAATTCTTCTTTGTACTGTTAATTGGGGTATTACAAAGAAACGACAGCCTTATAGGGTGCCAAGGCAATAGGTTGGTTTACACTTGCAGATGTAAGTTTTTTGAGTGTTTTGAAAGGGGGGATTAGTATTGTAATAGCTAACTGACTGGTTAATAGAAAAATATTTTAGCTTAGCCGATACTAATCAGGTTAATTGTGTTGTAATAACTACTTAAATGGGCTGTTTCAATAAAAATTAGCCCTAAACCCAGAAAATTTTCGCCTCGGGTTTGGTAGTAAATAAAAAATATTATCTTTGCAGCCCTATTTAAGGTTGGTGCGGTAGCTCAGTCGGTAGAGCAAAGGACTGAAAATCCTTGTGTCGGGGGTTCGATTCCCTCCCACACCACAACAGTTCTCAACAGAAGCTTATGCAAATAGGCTTTTGTTTTTTTAGGGGGATTAGCTCAGCTGGCTAGAGCGCTTGCATGGCATGCAAGAGGTCATCGGTTCGACTCCGATATTCTCCACTTCAATCCCGCCCTTGGCGGGATTTTTTGTTTGCTCTCATTTTTAATGAATCAAGAGGTTATCGGTTCTCCTGATAGCTATCGGGATCCGATATTCTCCACTTCAATCCCGCCCTCGGCGCGATTTTTTGTTTCTGCTAATCACATATAACAATCAGCCTATTTCAATACCTTTGCCTTATGAGGTTTTTTGTAGGATATGTAATAATTGGGGCCTTTATCCTTTGGCTATTGTACCGTGTTGTAATTGCCCGCGACATTAAGCAACACATGCTTGCGCTTTATGCCTATGGTGGCTTTGCCTTAGCCTGGACGCTGTTTTATCTTTGGGTCTCTAATTAAAGCTCTCCACGTTAGGCGAGACTTTTTTTATTTCTCATAATCAATATTTAAAGTAAAAAAATATCAGTTCCCTCAAGTCTCTTTTTAAATCGACCTTAAAGTTCAGAGCAATAGTCTTATTTAATATATAAATAATCATGTATACTTTATATAAGCTAATTCTTATTTATAGTTTTATGGCATGAAAGAAACAATATTGAATATTATAGCCCTGTTTAATGAAAAGGGTAATTCTATTTATGGCGGCGAGGCTGTAACACAATTACAACATGGTTTACAAGCAGCTACTGCTGCGCGCGCAAAAGCCGCAACTCCGGCTATGGTTACTGCTGCATTGTTGCACGATATTGGTCACCTGTTGCATACACTGCCAGAAGACGCTCCTGATAATGGAATAGACGATTACCATGAAAACTTGGGGGCTCGTTACCTGAGCAAATATTTTTTACCTGAAGTTTCAGAATCTGTTAGGCTACATGTTGCTGCTAAACGTTACTTATGTGCCACAGACATTGAATACATGGGTAAACTTAGCAGCCCTTCTGTTATAAGCTTAAATTTACAAGGTGGCCCAATGAATGCTGATGAAATTGAGGTATTTGAAAAGGAACTCTATTTTAAGCAAGCGGTACAATTGCGCTATTGGGATGAATTAGCAAAAGACCCCAACATGGTTACCGAGCCTTTAGAGTCATTTATCCCTGATATTGAACAATCGTTAGTATAATGTTTCGCATCCTCGTATTGGCCTTTTTGGTAGGCTTTGCCCCTGTAGTATCATGGGCACAAAACAATGCCACTACGCTAATTGGTGTATTAGGCTGTATTAGGGAAAAACAACCCGTTCCGGCGTTTACCCATTATATTGATGCAAAACCAGACCTTTGTCTATGGATTGGCGACAATGTATATGGCGATACCAAATCGGTTGGCTTGCCTGCCCTTCAAGAATCGTATAAGCTATTAGGCCAAAACTCAAGCTTTAATATACTAAGAAAAAACGCACCCTATATGGCTACGTGGGACGACCATGATTTTGGCCTTAACGATGGGGGTAAGACGTATCCGCTAAAAGTAGATACGCGAAAAGAGTTTATCCGCTTTTGGAAAACAGAGAAAGAAATTCCTGAGGACCGAGATGGAATTTATTATGCTAAAACATTTAAAGATCATGGGCATACCTATCAGGTAATTATGCTGGATGTGCGTTATAACCGCGATAGTATTGGAAGTAATGGCGATGTGCTTGGCGAAAATCAATGGAAATGGTTAGAAGGCTGCTTGAAAGAAAAGGCAGAACTGCGCTTTATTGTTTCGGGTTTTCAAATACTACTTGATAAAGAAAGTGGCTCTGAAACTTGGGCCAATTTTTCAAACGCACGCCAACGGTTGTTTAATACTATAAATAACAGTAATGCCAAAGGGGTTGTTTTTTTAACCGGCGACCAACATTATGGCGAGGTTTGCCGACTGAAAAATGGTATTGGTTATGATGCTATAGAATTACAATTTTGTGGTCTTAACCAAACAGAAAAACCTGAATTTAATTCGTACAGGGTATCAACTGTTGCAACATCACTCAACAGTAGTGCTTATATAAAAATAAATTGGGAAAAAAGCGTGACAGACCTTCCTCACCTTCTCTTTAAACTATATAATACAGATAATGGGGGCATGGAACTGGAATACCGGATTAATCTTTCTGAATTGGGCTATTAACCATGCAAACCCTCTTTAAATTGCGGTTTGCGAATGTTTATCGTTCAGCACCTTGGGCTATGATAGCGGCATTTGGTACATACTTTTGTATGTACGGTTTTAGAAAGCCGTTTACTGCCGCAACTTATGAAGGTATAAGTTTATGGGGCATTGGTTTTAAAACTATTCTAATTACATCTCAAACTATTGGCTATGCCCTTTCAAAAGTAATTGGAATTAAAGTTATTTCAGAAATTAAGGCAGGTAAAAGAGCGTTAGGAATTTTATTGCTGATAGGCTTTGCAGAACTTATGTTGTTAGGCTTTAGTGTTGTACCTGCGCCTTATAATTTTATCTTTCTCTTTTTTAACGGTCTACCACTAGGTATGGTGTTTGGGTTGGTTTTAGGATACTTAGAAGGAAGGCGGGTATCTGAAGCATTAATAGCAGGGCTCTGTGCCAGCTTTATATTAGCTGATGGATTTACCAAATCGTTAGGTAAAGGTCTACTTCAAAGCGGTATAACTACCCAGGCTATGCCTGTGTTAGCAGGGGCGTTATTTATAATGCCCTTGTTGCTTTTTGTTTGGATGCTGACCAAGATACCACCACCTACTAAGGGTGATATTGCTCACCGTTCGGCACGGAACCCTATGAGCCGAAACGAACGAAACCGTTATTTTGCCAAATACGGAATTGCTTTGGCTGGTATCCTAATTGCTTATTTGTTCTGTACTTTATTACGTAGCTTACGGTCTGACTTTGCTCCTGAAATATGGGCTAGTTTAGGGTATGCTAATATTCCCGGAGTCTTCACCCAGTCTGAAATAGTGGTTACCATTATTATCCTAGTGCTAACAGGTTTAATGATGTTAATAAAAGATAGCCGTCGCGCACTCTCTTTTTCACTCTTATGTTCTGTAGCAGGTTTTATATTAGTTGCCATATCTGCAGGGCTATTGCAAAAAACTACTGATGGATTTTATTTTATGATAATATTAGGTGTAGGTACGTACTTACCTTACGTAGCAGTACATACTACAGTATTTGAACGTTTTCTTTCACTAACGCGCGAAAATGCGAACATAGGCTTTTTGATGTATATTGCAGATACAGTAGGCTATATAGGCTATATTGGAATTATGTTTGTCAAAGACACTCTTAAAACTAATCAAAATTTCTTTACGTTTTTTACAGGCCTTTCCGTTGTTATTTCCTTGCTATCTATAGTAGCACTAATATTTTCTTTGTTTAGTATAAACCACCGCTTTTCTGCAAAAACCTAATGGAACAAGCCACAATAGCAATTTTTCATGGCGCAGGGCAGCCCTTTTCGTTACAGACTCAGCCCTTGGTAGAGCCACAAAAAGGTGAAGTATTGGTAAAAAGTTCTTATACCTGCATTTGTAGTAGCGATTTACACACCTATAACGGACGGCGCATAGAAAAATGCCCTACAATATTGGGCCATGAGATAGTAGGTAGTATAGCACAATTACCCCGCGGGGAAAAGATTATTGACCTAAGGGGAAATATTTTGCAGGAAGGTGACAAGATTACTTGGGCCATATTTTCAAGCAACCCTTTGGGTAAATTGGCACAAATGGGGATACCTCAAAAAAGCGATAACCTATTTAAATACGGCCATGAAAAGCTTACTCCCGAAAGCACTTTGCATGGTGGGCTTGCCAGCCATATTTTACTTAGGGCAAACACTCCAATTGTTGTTATTAAAAATAACATACCAGACAATGTGTTGGCAATAATCAACTGTTCTGTAGCAACTGTTGCAGGGGCTATTAGGCTGGCAGGCCCAATACATAATAAAACAGTTTTGGTTTCAGGTTTGGGCATGTTAGGTATTGTGGCCTGCGCTATGTGCAGTAGTTTAGGCGCAAAGGTGTTGGCGTCAGACACTAACGCTATTCGTTTAAATGCTGCAGCAGATTTTGGCGCAACACCTACCGTTAAATCTCAAGATGTAGATATTGTATTAGAATTTAGTGGGGCATTAAATGCAATGGAACAAACGCTAAACACCCTTACTATTGGTGGGGTTGCTGTTTGGGTAGGGGCAACATTCCCACAGGAAAACATTAAAATAAATGCAGAAAAAGTAGTACGTAACCTTTATACTATTAAAGGACTGCATAACTATAACACAGCCGATTTTATAACCGCTGTTGAATTTATGGAACAATATCACAGTTCTTATCCATTTGCGCAACTTATAACAGGCGGCTTTACATTGAACAGTATAAATAAGGCTTTTGCTTATGCTGCCGAACATAACCCCTACCGGGTGGGTATTAATCTATTGTAAAATAGGAGTAGGCAGTTTTACAACCCCGCACCTTCTACAATAGCATCGACCACAGTAGGGTCGAGCAGGGTTGTGGTATCACCTAAATTAGATAAATCGCCCTCTGCTATTTTGCGCAAAATACGGCGCATAATTTTGCCGCTACGTGTTTTAGGTAGCCCCGGCACTATCTGTATTTTATCGGGCTTGGCAATACGGCCAATATGTTCAACTACCGTTTCGGTAATTTCGGCTTCTATTATTTTGGGGTCGTGTTCACCTTCAGCTAATATTACAAAGGCATAAATACCCTGCCCTTTAATATCGTGCGGAAAGCCCACAACGGCGCTTTCTACCACCTTTTTATTCTGGTTAATAGCGTTCTCAATTTCGGCAGTGCCAAAGCGGTGCCCCGATACGTTTATTACATCATCAACCCTGCCAATAATACGGTAGTGGCCATCCTCGTCGCGGCGCGCCCCATCACCCGTAAAATAAAGGTTTTTGTAGGTTGAAAAGTAGTTTACACGGCAGCGCTCGTGGTCACAATAAGTACTGCGTATCATACTGGGCCAGGGGAACTTAATACACAAATATCCCTCCACGCCATTCTCTTTTATTTCATCGCCATTAGCATCAACCAGTATTGGCTGTATGCCCGGTAGCGGAAGTCCTGCGAACGATGGTTTAAGTGGCGTAATACCAGCTAATGCCGATATCATAACCCCGCCGGTTTCTGTTTGCCACCAGGTATCAATAACCGGCGCGCGCTCTTTACCAACGTGTATGTTGTACCATTGCCAAGCCTCCTCGTTTATAGGTTCGCCAACACTGCCCAGTGCTTTTATAGAGTGCAAACTGTAAGCCAGTACATGGTCTACACCCGCCGCCATTAGTGAGCGGATAGCCGTTGGTGCAGTGTAAAATATGTTTACGTTATGCTTATCAATCACCTGCCAAAAACGGCCGGGGTCGGGGTAGGTGGGTATACCCTCAAACATAACCGTAGTAGCGCCATTTAGCAACGGGCCATATACAATATAGGTATGCCCTGTTACCCAGCCAATATCAGCCGTGCACCAAAACACATCACTCTCGTTATACTGAAAAACATTGGCAAAGCTATAGCCTGCATATACCATATAGCCACCGCAGGTATGCACCACGCCTTTCGGCTTGCCTGTAGAGCCCGATGTATAAAGGATGAAGAGCATATCTTCGGCATCCATCACTTCGGCATCGCAAACGCCACTTACTGGCTGCACTTCATCGTGGTACCAATAATCGCGCCCGGCCTCCATATGCACCGGCCAGTTCAGGCGGTTTACCACCAGTGTTTTTTTAACCGATGGGCACGTTTCCAGCGCCTCGTCAACTACCGCTTTTACGGGTATTTGCTTGTTACCGCGACTAAGCGCGTCTGATGTAAGCACATATTCGCAAAGCGAGTCGTTTATCCTGTCGGCAATAGATGCTGCCGAAAAGCCTGCAAACACTACCGAGTGTACCGCGCCTATGCGGGCGCATGCCAGCACGGCAAACGTAAGCTCGGGTATCATTGGCATGTAAATACATACCCTGTCCCCCTTTTTTACGCCCATATTTTTAAGCACATTGGCCATGCGGCATACGTTTTCATGCAGTTCGCGGTAGGTATAGCGTATCGATAGTTCTTTAGGGTCGTTTGGCTCCCAAACAAGGGCAATTTTATTACCCCTTGCAGCCAAGTGGCGGTCTAGGCAGTTCTCGGTAATGTTCAGCTTACCTCCATCAAACCACTTAATACTGGGCTCGGTAAAGTTCCACTCCAGGGTGGTGTTCCAGCGGCTTTGCCAGGTAAAATTATCAGCAATGGCATCCCAAAAGCCTTCGGGGTTATCTATGCTTTCTTTATAGGCGGCTTCGTATTCTTCAAAAGTGGTTATGCGGTAGCTCATCTTGAAAATTTAGACAGGCAAGTTATAAAAATTAGGGTATAGCGCACAGTTGATAGGG
>JAIXUZ010000095.1 GCA_027483285.1 Bacteroidota bacterium | reverse complement strand
TAGTCCGATTGGAAATTATACGGGTTGATGGTGTAGTTGCCAATTTGCCCCACACAATAGTAGGGTGCCCCGGCGGTAATATTGGGCGGAAAGGCACTGGGTGCACCAATCGTCATGCGGATAATAGTGCCGTTAATATCCCACGGCATATCACTTTCTGTAGCCACTACACGTATGTAATACATGCCCGGCTGCATACCTATGCCAAACAGGCCTGCAAGGTTAGGTATGGTTACCGTAATAGTGCCCGATGTATTGCTTACCACACCGCCTATAACTCCCGTATTTATTATGGCCAGCGTTTGGCTGTTTAGCACCTGCACCAAAAACTGGTTAGTACCCGTGTAGGTCGATGTAGTGTCGTAGTTATGTATTGTATAGGTGATGGTCGTGTCAGCCCCTTCCAGTTCGTTTATACAAAAGCGGATGTCTTGCTTGTTGTTGGTTTCTACATCGCAATGGCGTATGCAAAACGGCCCATACAATGTACCTATGGCAACGGGGTTGAATGATACTACACGAATATAGTAGTTACAGCCCTCGCTAACGGTATCAGGTATCAAACCCGACACATTACCCGGCAAAGAACCTTGGGCAGGGTCGTAGGTGTCAGAGTTAGGGAATGCACCCAAGCCCAATGGCGGAGGTATGGTAGAAAAAGTACCGTCTGGCGCTGATAGCTGCGCTACATAGGTGTTGTTGGTATATACACCGGTCGAATAAAACGGAACATCAATAACACTGCCTGCGCAAACCGTATCAGGGTCCATAGTTACTACCGGCTGCAGTGTGGTTATGGTGTTGGGGCAAAAAGCTACTTCAAAGCAAATACTAACCTCTCCCGTTATGGCCGGTGCCGGCGACACTCTGTTTATCCGCACCTTATAGCACGTCCCCGCGGGTGTATTGCTTGGTATGGTAGGGTATATAGCGCCAGTAGTTTGGTTGTTCACTATGTTGAACACCCCTAAGCTGGTAGGGTTGCCGCTAAAGTTTCCATTAATGTCAGACAGTTCAATCTCATACACACCATCGCACAATGGCTGCGATAGCTGCCAGAAAAGCAACACACCATTGCCCTGGCAAACAGGCACAGGCGTAACGTTGGTTATATTTATTGTTACAGGGTTTTGCGTATCGTACGTGCCAACCACATTAATATCATCAATAGCAAACGACATGTTAAGCGGCGGCCCACCGGCACCGTTTACCCACCTAAACCCAAAACGCACGTTGGGTTGGTTGTTAAAAATAGGGTCGGTAATAATCTCATACTTCCACAGGTTTTGGTTTTTGTATTGAGATAAACCCGTTTGCACCCATGGGCCGTTGTTTATAGAGTAGTATACCTCGCCGTAGGCATTGGTATTTCCTTCGGCCAGCCAGAAAAACGTAAAGTTAACATCAGTAAAACCCAGCGTACAAAAGCCGTTGGTAGTATAAGCAAATTGGTCCGATGCTACCAGCGGGTTCCAGTTGGCATTGCCAATACTTTGCACCGTTTCAGCAACCGTATCGCGAATATGCAGGTAGCGGCTGGTAGGGGCAAAGCTAATAGTGCCACTTACCGTTTGGTCTTGTGGTGTAGTATTGGGGTATACCGGAGCGCCGCTATACAGGTTGTTTATGGTCCATTTGTTAGACCCTGTAGCATTGCCAACACCGCCCTGATTAAGCGTAAAAGGCACAAAGTTGTCCTCAAAATCTTCGTTATACAGCTGCACCGTTTGCCCTTGGGCAGCAACAACTGTAAACAATGCCAATACGTAGAGTATAAGTCTTTTCATGCCAATGCGTTTGAATTCAAATTTAAAGATAGCAAAACACTTTCTAAATACAATGCAATCAGTTTGCTGACAGGTTTATGAGGCTGTTAAACAACTAATTCCTACCCCCTAACCCCTACCACAGAATATACCATCGGTAACCTGTTCCCCATTTTCTTTAGCCTATATTGCCTTTCACCTACCTGCTCCATATCCCTAAACACATTGTACGGTGAGTAATCATATTCTTTGAATGATTCAATCTTCAACCCCTTACCAAGCAATGCCGTTAGCACTTCACCCAAGTCATGGTTCCAGCTCACTGTTTCAGTTTTTATAGGTGCGTTGCGGTCGGCATAAGTTCCCTCCGTAGTTTCAACAATAGGCTCAGCATTAAAATAGTTGTAGGCTACATGCGTAAAATCATCGTCAAACATCCACATCACCGGGTGAAATTCCACAAACACCAGCTTGCCCCCGGGCTTTAAAAAGTGCGCAATTACCCCTGCCCATTTATCCATATCAGGCAACCACCCAATAGTGCCGTAGGTAGTAAAAACCATGTCAAACTGTTGATTAATTTGGTTGGGCGAATCATACACATCACAGCAAACAAACTCAGCATCCAGGCCCAGTTCAGTATTTAAGTTTTTGGCCGTTTCAATCGCTGCGTCAGATAAATCAACACCCGTAACCTTGGCCCCCATGCGCGCCAGCGCCAGGCTGTCCTGACCAAAGTGGCATTGCAGGTGCAATACAGATTTGCCTTTAATATCACCAAGCAAGTCCAGTTCTATTTTGTTAAGCGATGTCTTACCCTGCTTAAACCCTTCCAAATCGTACAGGTCCGACTTAAGGTGCGGCTCTACACGCTGGTTCCAGCTATCGCGGTTACTTTCTTTGTAATTTTCAGGTATTTCCATCTTCCAAACATACTAAAATTGTGAAATCAAATTTTTTCGCGTAAGCAACAATCGGCCTTTATTTTGAAACGGGCACCTGCAAGGAAAGTGAGCGTCTCCACGCCTTGGCGGGGAGGCAAGCGCGCGCTGTTTGAGTCCGCAGGACGAGTTTGCGCGGTTTAGCTTACAACCCGTAGCAGGTCGTTGAGAAATATAAGCCGTTGATTTTTTGATTACTTTTTGATCAAGCAAAAAGTAATTGCCCTCCGCATAGGAGTGCCTGCCGCATAGGCAATTAAAGAAATACCCTGTTGTAAAATTTGGATATAAGCAGAATGGTGTAAAATTGCTTAATTTTACCCCCATGTATCCAAAAGACTTTCAAGAAAAACTACAAGGCGAATTAGCCGGTATCCGCGAAGGCGGCCTATATAAATCAGAACGCGTTATCGTTACCCCACAAGGTGCTGATATTAAGCTGACTGATGGCAGCGAAGTGATAAACTTTTGCGCCAACAATTACCTGGGTTTATCAAGCCACCCAAAGGTTATTGAGGCTGCCCACAAAACGCTCGACACCCATGGCTTCGGTATGTCTTCGGTGCGTTTTATCTGCGGCACGCAAGACATCCACAAAACCCTCGAAAAGAAAATATCAGAGTTTCTGGGTACAGAAGATACCATCCTGTATGCAGCCGCTTTCGATGCCAATGGTGGTGTTTTCGAGCCCTTGTTTGGCGAGGAAGATGCAATCATTTCTGATGAGTTGAACCACGCCTCTATTATCGATGGGGTTCGCCTGTGCAAAGCAGCACGCTACCGTTACAAAAATGCCGATATGGCCGATTTAGAGGCGCAGCTTATCGCCTCGCAAGCCCAACGGAGCCGCATTATTGTTACCGATGGGGTCTTTTCTATGGATGGAACCATCGCCCCACTTGATGAGATTGTAAAACTAGCCGAAAAATACAACGCCCTTATTATGATTGACGAGTGCCATGCATCGGGCTTTTTGGGTAAAACTGGCCGCGGTACGCACGAGCACCACAACGTAATAGGCAAAATAGATATTATCACCGGTACCCTTGGCAAAGCTTTGGGTGGCGCTATGGGTGGCTTTACCTCAGGTAAAAAAGAAATTATAGAGATACTTCGTCAGCGTTCGCGCCCATACTTGTTCTCTAACTCACTGGCCCCGGCCATTGTAGGCTCAAGCATCGCGGTGTTAGACTTGCTACAAGAAACCACCGAGTTGCGCGATAAGCTGATGGATAATGCCTTGTACTTCCGTAGCAAAATGACAGAAGCCGGCTTTGATATTAAGCCCGGCATACACCCTATCGTTCCTGTAATGTTGTACGATGCTAAGCTAGCGCAGGAATTTGCCGCTAAACTGCTAACAGAGGGTATTTATGTAATAGGCTTCTTCTTTCCTGTAGTAGCAAAAGACAAAGCCCGTATACGCGTGCAAATGTCTGCCGGCCACAACCGCGGGCATTTAGACAAAGCCATCGCCGCCTTTACCAAAGTAGGTAAAGAACTGGGTGTGTTGAAATAGTTTATTCAAAACCCTCTTTTTAAATAAGTATTGTAATCAAATATTGTCTTTTGCTAAGGTTATAGGCGTGGGTAGTCCACGCCCGGCGCGGACACAAAATTTTGCATGGCAACTAGTGAGGTTAGCCCTGTGCGAAAGCAAAATTGCAGTGTCTTTGGGCGTGGTGTCTTTTTTGATTACTTTTTGGACAAGCAAAAAGTAATAAAGCCGTCGGCAGACAACCGTTGGAGGTAATGAAAGAAAGTAAGCGCGTGCCGCATAGGCAAGCGAAGAAATAGCGTAATTTTGCATCATGGATATCTCCATCTATACAGACGGCGCAGCGCGCGGCAACCCCGGCCCGGGAGGCTACGGCATAGTTATGCTATCAGGCCAGCACCGTAAAGAGCTGGCTGCCGGTTTCCGCTACACCACCAACAACCGCATGGAGTTGCTAAGCGTTATTGTAGCTATTGAGCAACTAAAAAATCCCGGAATGAATATCAACGTCTATTCCGACTCTAAATATGTGGTGGATGCGATTGAGAAAAAGTGGATTGCCGGCTGGGTGCGCAAAAACTGGAAAGAAGTAAAAAACCCCGACCTGTGGCAACGCCTGTTAGCCGTTATGGCCAACCATAAAGTAAAATTCAACTGGGTAAAAGGCCATGCTGAAAATGCAGAAAACAACCGCTGCGACCAGTTAGCCGTTAAAGCATCTTACGGCCCCGAGCTTTACATCGATGGGTACTACGAATCGCAAAACCCACCAAAATTCGGCATCAAAGACTACAAAGGCAAAAAAGCCTAAGGATTTATTGACGTATTATTTTATTTAATCCCATCAGCCTATATTTCGAAACGTAGCAATAGCCATCGGGATTAGGAGAAAAAAGGGGGGATTAACACAAAATCCTACAGCAGGAAAGGAACGATTACTTCGATTTCTCTCTAAACTCCAGCGCCGTCATACCCGTCTTCAACTTAAAAAAACGGTTGAAATACGATGGATCATTAAACCCCAAATAAAAAGCAACCTCTTTAGCCGTTAGTGGCGAGTTACAAAGCAACCGCTTAGCCTCTAATATCACCCTGTTATTAACATAATCACCTACCGTTAAGCCCGTAGCTTTTTTACAAAGCTCATTCAGCTTGCGCTCACTAACCTTAAGCCGTTCGGCATAGTAGCCCGGTTGTTTCTGGATTAAAAAATTAGCCTCCGCCAGTTCCCTAAAGTCGTTGTAAATGCCCGTAACATTATCCTGCCAGCCGGGGTGTTTCTTGTCGAACAACCGTATGCACTTTATAAGCAATATATGCAGGTACGATTTTAATATCTCAGCCTCCGGCTTCGCACTTAAATATTCCGCTTTTAAATGTTCCAAAACACTATTCAGTTTAGCCTGCTCTTCGGCAGTATTTTCAGCATGCAAAAAGGTATTGCTGTTTAAAAATTGAATCAATAGCAATTGGCTGATATCGCCAGCTGCAGCACCATAAATATCCCTTGAAAAATGTACCACTGCCCCGTACGAATCCTTCTCCCTGCTAAGCACATGCACCTGCCCGGGGTATACTATATGCACACTGTTATCGGCAACGGGGTGTTTTACAAAGTCAATAAAGTGCCAGCCGCCACCCTTGGTAAAAAAGAATACCTCGTAATAATTATGGCGGTGGGGCTGAGAAAAATCGTAGTCGTTAAGTGTGTTTAGCTGCACATACCTAGCGGGTACGTTCTTCGTATCCTCCTCGTTAAACTCGTGTATAGGTATGGCTTTTTTCATGCGGATAAAATAAATAACCCTATAGCTGAAATTGCTCTCAAATATAGGGTTAAACTCAACTAAACTTTAGAACTAAACAGGAGAAAGCAAATTACTGTTTTATAAATGTCAATGTTGTTGCCTGGTAGCATTCGTATATAGATAGTGTATACAAACCACTGGCCAAGCCTGCTATATCAACCCGGCGGTTTTCACTACCTAAATTACCGCTCCCAACCCTTTTGCCCATGACATCGTAAATAAAATAACCATAGGTTTGAATGTTATTGGTAGTGCCAACATACAACTCATCACTCGCGGGGTTTGGGTAAAGCTTAAACCTGTCGGCAGGCTTTTCTGCAACTTTGGTAACCGTTTCCGATAGCGATAAATTATCTACCGTAAAAAACGAGCAATATCCATTGGTGCTTGTAAGGCACAATCCGTTGGGCGAGTTTAAGTGCCTTTCCGTTGGCGCCAAAAGTATGGTAACACTATCAGGCAGTCCATTACCGGTATAATATATAGGGCAGTTAAAAAATGTCCAATTTTCTGCCCCTTGCAAATCCAGGCTGCCTTGGCCCAGCGTGTCACGCTGCTGGCTTTGCGCATTCCATTTGGTGGCAAATACATATACGTGTGCGGTATCATTATAAGGCTCTTCTTCACCTTGCACTATTTGGTTGTCAGTGTAGCGGTAATGCCCGCTCAACTCTGCCGGTTTAAAGGGTGCCGGTGCCGATTGCACCGCATCGTCAAACAAATAGTGATACCAACGCGATAATGTCATGGCATAGGCTCCGTTTTGTGGATTGTTATCCTTATAGATACCAAACTGCCCCATCCCCTGGCCAATAACCCAGTTATCAGGTAGCGGGTAGCCTACATCGGTAGAATCCCAATTTTCAAAATCCATATTAAGTAGTTGTGCATTGGCAGCAAAACCCAATAGGATAAATGCGGTAATTATTACTTGTTTTTTCATAGCCGTATGTTTTAAGTACACTGCAAATATCAGCAATAACAACACCCTTTACAATGGACAAATTGTACCTATTATGGTACTTTACTGCATTATTGTATATGATACCTTGAAAGAAAAGCATACAGGCTATCTCCCTCATAATCGCATACCATACCTGCATTTTGAGCAAAATATCTACTGAATAATTTATTACAATCTCCCGGATCATTCAAAATTGTATCGTAATCTGTACAATAGTAACCTGATATCTGATAAATCCAATATATAGTGCTTTCAGGAGTAGTGATAGATGAATCATCTGGTGTGTGTTCTATATACTCCCGATATATGCTCGGTATTCCATTTTGTGTTGTACCATAATCGATATATAGATTCCTATATAAATTGCCCAAAAATGGCATGAATATTTTCTTGTTATTGATACCAAATATAACCTCCGAAGAATCTCGGAGGTAGACCTCTCCATTTTGATTATATTCTCCTAGCATATGCGCCGGCACACCTTTTAAAACATAAAATGTATCATCTTCTAATATCTCAAATCGGTCAACATAAATACTGTCTTCTTGAATATAAGTAAGGTTTAATGGATTATATTGGGTTGAATCTGTCGAGTACGTTTTATAAACCCAATAATTGCCAACAGCTAATGGTAGATATGATTCTGAAGTGGGATCATTGTCGGGGTCGCTATCGCAGGCGAAAAGGCCAACAGCAAAAATAATTAGTAAATAGGATAGCCGTTTCATGTTTGTAGTTTTTGGTAAGACCAACTACTACCCCAAAAAGTTACAGCATTATTTAATTATCTTATTCCCTTATTATCTCTTTATCTAATTGAAGATACTCTTCCTGCGGAAAATGCCCAATACCTAATAAGGTTATGTTTGCTATCCGAAATATAAGCCGTGATTTTTTGATTACTTTTTCATCGAGGAAAAAGTAATGCCGTCGGCAGACTATGAAAGAAAGTAAGTTCCTGCCGCATAGGCAAATATCAGCAGACAGCAAAATTATATGCTGCATAAACATTCAGGTAGCAAAACCAATGATATTAGCAAGAATTTTGTTTATAAATACCCAATTTTGTGTAAGGTTATTTACTAAGTTTGCTCTTTCAAATTTCCACCCATTATTAGCATGTCACACCCGGTAAGCATTAAACGTGCGTTAGTCTCTGTTTTTTATAAAGACGGCCTTGAGCTAAAAATAAAAAAACTACACCAGTTAGGCGTAGAATTTTACTCAACCGGTGGTACACAAGAGTTTAT
>JAIXUZ010000137.1 GCA_027483285.1 Bacteroidota bacterium | reverse complement strand
CAGAGCAATCTTTGCCGGTCATTTTAATGCACTCTTCTTTGGTCATACCTTCGCAGCCTTTAGCATCTTTGCAGCAGCCGGCGTCAGCAGTGTGGCCTTCTTTGCAGCAAGCCTCTGGCTTAGCCGAAGCTTCATAAGGGCAGGCGGTTTTATCGCATTTGCCTTCGCAAGCTTTCATGTCAGCGCAATGCTCCATTTTAGCGTTGCCGTTAGATGCGCTGTTCATACCGTTAGCACCAACACCCGCAATGTGTGGGGCAATAACTAACGATACGATAGACATTAACTTGATAAGGATGTTCATTGATGGGCCTGAAGTATCTTTAAAAGGGTCACCAACAGTGTCACCGGTTACGGCAGCTTTGTGTGGTTCCGATCCTTTGTAGTAAGTCTCACCATTAATTACAACACCTTTTTCGAATGATTTTTTAGCATTATCCCATGCACCACCGGCGTTAGATTGGAACAAGCCCATCAACACACCCGATACGGTAACACCGGCTAATACACCACCCAATACCTCTGGGCCAAATAGGAAACCTACAACTACAGGAACCAACAGGGCAATAGCGCCCGGGGCAATCATTTCGCGGATAGAAGCTTTAGTCGAAATCTCAACGCATTTTTCATACTCAGGCTTGCCTGTGTAATCCATAATACCCGGTATCTCGCGGAACTGGCGGCGTACCTCTTGTACCATCGCCATAGCTGCGCGGCCTACGGCTGCAATAGCTAATGATGAGAAGATAAAAGGAATCATACCACCTACAAATAAACCGGCTAAAACGTCGGCTTTAAAAATATCAATAGCGTTGATACCTGCTGTTGCTACGAAGGCAGCAAACAAAGCAAGAGAGGTTAACGCGGCAGAAGCAATAGCAAAACCTTTACCGGTAGCAGCAGTAGTGTTACCTACAGCGTCAAGGTTATCAGTACGCTCACGTACTTCTTTAGGCAACTGGCTCATTTCGGCAATACCACCGGCATTGTCGGCAATAGGGCCAAAAGCGTCAATAGCCAACTGCATAGCAGTAGTAGCCATCATACCGGCAGCAGCAATAGATACACCGTATATACCGGCAAAGTAGTACGATACGTAGATACCTGCGGCAAGAACAATAATAGGGATAACGGTAGACTCCATACCAACTGATAAACCACCGATGATGTTGGTAGCGTGTCCTGTTGATGATTGGTCTACAATAGATTGTACAGGGCGTTTACCCATAGCGGTGTAGTACTCAGTAACAATAGACATGATACCACCTACTACAAGGCCCACCATAATAGACCAGAACACGTTCATGGCAGTAACGGTAGAGTCGCCACCCATGCCGTTGTTGTATACCATAGTTTCTGGCAACATGTAGGTTACAATAAAGTACGATGCAATGGCCGTAAGGATAACAGATAACCAGTTGCCAATGTTAAGGGCTTTTTGTACGCTGTCTGTTTCTTTAGATATACGAACAAACATCATACCTACAATAGAAAATAAAATTCCGAAACCGGCAATAAGCATTGGCAGTAATATTGGGCTTAAGCCACCAAACTGGTCGTCAGCTTTAATGTTAAGGCCAAGTACCATAGTAGCAAGTATAGTAGCAATGTAAGAGCCAAATAAGTCGGCACCCATACCGGCAACGTCGCCTACGTTATCGCCTACGTTATCGGCAATGGTAGCAGGGTTACGCACGTCGTCTTCAGGTATGCCTGCTTCTACTTTACCTACAAGGTCAGCGCCAACGTCGGCAGCTTTGGTGTAAATACCACCACCCACACGGGCAAATAGTGCAATAGACTCAGCTCCTAAAGAAAAGCCTGTTAAAACCTCAATAGCGGTGCGCATTTCTTCACCGCCAACTTCAGCACCTTCTGGTACAAATATTTTAAAGAAAACAATAAATAAGCTGCCTAAACCTAAAACGGCTAAGCCCGCAACACCTAAGCCCATTACAGAGCCGCCGGTAAACGATACTTTAAGCGCTTGTGCTAAGCTGGTACGCGCCGCTTGTGTAGTGCGCACGTTGCTTTTGGTAGCTATCTTCATACCTATGTAACCAGCAAGGGCCGATAGGAAAGCACCAATTAAAAAGGCAACCGCAATAAGGGGGCTGCTGTGTATCGGGTGCTCTTCGGTACCCGTCATAGTGCCCGACCATGCCAATAGCAAGCCGGCAATTACGGCAAAGTAACCCAATACTTTCCACTCGGCACGCAAAAAGGCAATAGCGCCTTTGGCTATGTAGCCCGATAGTTCAACCATGTTGGCATCGCCAGTGGCTTGTTTGTTAACCCACGCCGATTTAATTGCCATTACCAATAACCCTACTAAACCAAGGGCCGGAATCAGGTAAATAATTTCTGTCATATTTATTAGTTTTTATTCCCTATAAAAGGGGTGCAAAGATAAAAAAAATGGTAAACTATACGACTTTTAACTGTAATTTAACCATAAGGCATTATATTACTGCATTATACAGCCTAAAATTTTTGTCTTTTAATAAAACTAAATAACATTCTGTCTGTTAGGGTAAACTGATTAAATTTACACTTTCTTAATTATACACATTATTACATGAGCGGTACCTTAGAGTTTGTTAGTAAGCGCCTTACATGGTTAGGCCCCGGGGTTTCACGGTTTATCGAGAAGAAAATGAAAGCGGTACCTGCCGTGAAAAAACAAATTGATAAACAGTATGATGGTATGATGGACGATTTGGAAAAATCGCTTAAGCCATACAAAGGCAAGTACGATGCCTATTCAACCCTGCCTACTGCCGGCATTAGCCGCGAAGAAGTGCTTAGGAAAATGCACGAACTGGCCGACCAGGAACAAGACCGCTGGAAAGACGGTTTTGTATCAGGTTCAGTCTATAATGGCGATGCAGAGCATATTGAGTTTCTTAATAAGGTATATGCGCTTACCAGCCAGAGCAACCCCCTGCATAGCGATATTTGGCCAAGCATTAATAAGTACGAGGCCGAGATTATCAGCATGACAGCCAATATGCTGGGTGCTACCAATACTACCGATAAAATTTGCGGCTCTATATCATCAGGCGGAACAGAGAGCATTCTGTTAGCCATGAAAAGCTACCGCGACCGTGCCCGCGAGGAAAAAGGGATTACCAAGCCCGAAATGGTAATACCTATCACAGCCCATGCCGCGTTTGATAAGGCTGCCCACTACTTCAATATTAAAATGGTTAAAATTCCGTTAAAGGATGATTTAACGGTTGATATAGAGAAGTACCGCGCTGCTTTTACTGAAAATACTATTGTAGCCATAGGCTCAGCCCCTGCTTTCCCACATGGGTTAATAGATCCTATTGAAGAGCTAAGCGAAATTGCCCGTAGCAAAGGTGTTGGTTTCCATACCGATGGTTGCCTTGGTGGTTTTATCCTGCCTTGGGCTGCCAAACTTGGCTACAACGTTCCTAAGTTTGATTTTACCCTGCCGGGCGTTACCTCAATGTCTGCCGATACCCATAAATACGGCTATGCGGCTAAAGGCACATCGGTAGTATTATACCGTACCGAAGAGTTTCGCCGTTACCAGTACTTCACCATGGCCGATTGGCCCGGTGGCTTATACTTCTCTCCAACCTTTGCCGGCAGCCGCGCAGGTGCTTTAAGTGCCGCTTGCTGGGCAACTATGCTAAGCATGGGCGAAGAAGGCTATCTAAAGGCTTCTAAAGCTATTTTAGAAACATCTGACAAAATAAAAGACGGTATAAAAGCTATACCTGAACTGGAGCTTATTGGTAACCCATTATTTGTTATTGCCTTTAAATCCAGTTCGGCTGATTTGGACATATACCGTGTGTTAGACCAAATGGCACAAAAACACTGGAGTATAAATGGTTTGCACAAACCATCGTGCCTGCATATTGCCATTACCCTGCGCCATACTATGCCGGGTGTTGCAGAGCGTTTTATAGCCGATTTAAAGGAATCAGTAGCTTTTGTTAAAGCCAATCCGGTATCAGAAGGTGGAATGGCGCCTGTGTATGGTATGGCATCTTCTATACCATTCCGCGGCATGGTTACCGATTTGCTAAACCGCTACATGGACGTATTGTATAAAGTGTAAGGCTATATTAGTAAGTATATAAAGCCTGTACAGCATTGTACAGGCTTTTTTTGTGGGTTTGCTTATGCTAGGCAACTTTAGCCAGGTATGTTGCCTCTGCTAATAATAACTAAGATAATAGCCATAGCAACGTTACGGCGTTTTAATTATAGTAAACAAAAAACCCCAAGATTGCTCTTGGGGTTTTTGATTAAAAGAAGGGTATATTATTTTTTAGGTTCGCCTGTAGTAACAGGAGCTGCTACAGGTGTATACCTGTCTACAGAAACTCCCGTTGAAGTAGAGGCTGTTTTTGTTTTATTAGGTACAGCACCATTTTTCATTACGGGCGTAGCAGGAGTATACCTACTTTGAGTTGCGCCTTTTGTATCAATTTGTTGCACACCTACAACCGGTGTGGTTGTTTTATTAGTAGATGTGGCTACAGTCATGCGGTCATTGGTAGTTTGAGCATTAACCTTTGCCAACATTAAAAATAAAACACCTATTGCTATAACCTTTTTCATATTTGGGTTTAGTTAGATACAACAATATTCATTTGAGCCTGAGTAATAGAACCTGCAGGACCACAAAGTGTAATAGGCTGAGTACCTGTTGGACCAGCGTGAGCCCCGCGTATTTCTATAGTGTGGCTGCCAGCTGTTAAGCTAAATGCACGGCTTATTGCCCATCCTGTTTGATTAGTAAGGTATTGAGTACTAAAATATAATAGATCAGTACGAACATATGAACCTGTAGCTACGCCGTCAACAAATATCTCATACTGAACATATACGTCTGAGCCGCCACTATTAACAAATGCTGAACCATAAGCCGATACATGCACTTTAGAGCCACCTGCAGGAACAGTAATAGTTTGGCTAACACCAGAAAGAGCAGTGTAAACAATTGTACCACCAGGAGCATTTTGAGTAGTTACCGCATTGCTATTAACTGAATAAACATCAGTTGAAGCAGCAGCACTAGGACCCGTTGGGCCTGTAACACCAACACCTGTAGCGCCAGTAGCACCAGCAGGACCTTGAGCACCGGCAGGGCCAGTAGCACCAGCAGCGCCAGCAGGACCAGCAGGACCAGCAGGACCTTGAGCACCAGCAGGGCCAGTAGCACCAGCAGCGCCAGCAGGACCTTGAGCGCCAGCAGGGCCTTGTGGGCCTACAGCTCCGTCAACACCATCAGCACCGTCAGCGCCAGCAGGACCTTGTGGACCTACAGCTCCGTCAACACCGTCAGCACCGGCAGGACCTTGTGGGCCAGTTGCACCAGCACCAGTTGGGCCAGCAGGGCCTTGTGGACCTACAGCACCGTCTACGCCATCAGCACCGGCAGGGCCTTGTGGGCCTACAGCACCATCAGCACCGTCAACACCAGCAGGGCCAGCAGGACCTTGAGGACCTACAGCACCATCAGCGCCATCAGCACCTTGTGGGCCTACAGCACCATCAACACCGTCAACACCAGCAGGACCTTGTGGGCCAGTTGAACCAGCACCAGTTGGGCCAGCAGGACCAACTGGACCTTCAGGACCGACAGGGCCAACTGGGCCTTGAACACCGGCACCTGTTGGGCCGGCAGGACCTTGTGGGCCTACAGCACCATCAACACCGTCAGCGCCATCAGCACCGGCAGGGCCAGCAGGACCTTGTGGGCCAGCTACACCGGCAGGGCCTTGAGCACCAGCAGGACCAACAGCACCTGGAGCGCCATCAACACCGTCAACACCATTTGCACCAGCAGGGCCAGCAGGACCTTGTGGACCAGCTACACCAGCAGGGCCTTGAGCACCAGCAGGACCTTGAGCGCCATCAATACCGTCGGTACCATTAACACCGGCAGGACCTTGTGGGCCTTGTATACCTTGTGGACCTGTTGGACCTACTGCACCGTTTATACCGTTAGTACCATTAGCTCCGGCAGGGCCTGTTGGACCTACACCACCATTTACTACGTTACCTGCAACAAATGCATAAGGAACTGCCCAAAATGGCAAAGTTCCCATATCAATCCAACCACTTTGGTCTACTTCAATTTTAATATAACATTGTGATGAACCCCATGGAATTGAGGCAAAATTTTGAGCTAAGCCACCGGTTTGGGTGCCTTGGCCTATTACTCTTGTAAACAAACCAAACTGGTTTGTTGGTACACTGTTGTGAACCTCCTGGTATTGAACCACATCTGGGTTAATACTTGATAAAATTGAAAAGCGTACGCCTGCTAAGGTCGTATTGGCTAACAACGAGCCATTGTTGTTACGCGCTACAGCTTGGTAGTTAATTCCTTGCGGAACACTTTGACCAAATACCGCACCCGCAATCAACACGGATAAAACTAGTAGTATTCTCTTCATAAGCTTCAAATTATTTTGTTTAAGACAGTAAATGTATAACAAAATAATTGTAGTTAGTATGTGAGAATTTAAAAAATATTAACTTTTTTTACCTTCCCCTCTACAAAGGCAATTGAGCATAAATTGTTAGTTTAAGCACCTGTATACGGGTTTATTGCGGTAATTCAATAAACAGACGCGCTTTGCAGGTTTCCTAATAAACTCCAATTGTCATGTGAGTTTTTGTTTTTTATTCGATAAAAGGCTAGTTTCTCCTATCGGTTCCCCAAAACAATTTGTGGCGTAGGGTGTTTAAAAATGTTTGCCCGGGGCGTCTTACCAGGTTTATGCTAAACGGTGCCTTGCTTATTTTTATTACCGTTTGGCAACCTATACTCTTCGACCGTGAATCTATCGAGGCTAAAAAATCATTACTGCGCGATTGGATGGTTAGGCTCAACTGTCCGTTATCAGGTATCACCAGTGGCCTTACATTTAAATTATGCGGTGCAATAGGGTTTATTATAAAGCTTTGGTTATCGGGTGTTAATATGGGGCCTTCGCAGCTTAGCGAGTAGGCTGTTGATCCTGTTGGTGTTGATATTATTAAACCATCAGCCCAATACGAATTTAAAAACATGTCATTTAAGTGCACATCAACTGTTATCATCGATGTGGTATCTTTTTTATGCACCGTAAGTTCATTCAACGCATAGGGGTACCCGTCAAAATCGCTCTCGCTGTTCTCTATCTTTAACAATGTACGCTTATCTATAACATAATTTTGGCTTAGCAGCGCCTGGGCGGCTTCTGCAACGTCATCTTTACCAAATTCGGTTAAAAAGCCCAGCCTTCCGGTGTTTATTCCTAATATAGGTAGTTCGCTATCGCGTACAAACGTGGTGGCATCAAGCAGTGTGCCGTCACCGCCAAAGCTTATCAAAAAATTGCAGCCGCTAAGTTGATTATGCGCACTAAAAAATTCTATTGTGCTATTAGGAAAAGCTGCTTCCACCGGCCCACGCAAATGCTCAAATACGGTAATAGCCACCTGGCTTTGCAACAGCTTTTCTATAAAAGTTGTTACAGCCTCAATATTATCGCTGGCCGATTGTTTACCGTAAATAGCAATGCGCATAATGCAAAGGTGCTTGTTAAATAGATTTGTTTGGAACCCTCTCTTTTTAGAGAGTGGGTAGGGGTGGTTACTTTACAAATGCCCTTTTCAGTTCGCGGCCGGTAGCAGCGGCAAGTCCGCCTACCAAACCGCCTATCAACGCTGTTACCAATACCAGCACCACTACAGATCCGCCCATGGGCAACACCTTAGCTACCTTGCCTGCCAGTATATGTTCGTTTTGCATATCAATAATTATGGCATTGGCCATCCATAATATAAATATACCGGCAAACCCGGCTAAAAATGCTTTGCCTTTGGGCTTACCCATTGCAAGCTCTACTGCAAAGGCAGCCAGTGCAATGCTCCACCAGGGCATAAACATTTCAAGTAAAAGGGCCAATACGGCTATCAGTACAATTTTTATTAAAAGATTCATTAGTTGCCGGCTTTAAAAGTTTGTTTATACATAGGCTTTTCAGGCGCTTTGCGGTAGTAGTTCAGTTTATAGTACTCGCCTTTGGCCCAGTCATCAATCATGCTGCTGTAGTATGGGCTACCCGGGTTGCCACTTTGGCCGCCTGGGTATATACCGTAGGCTTCTGGCTCTGCGCCCAGTTGCACCACCATGCGCCACGATGGGCCGTTGCGCTCTGATGTAGCATTCAAAATGTTTTTGCTGCCACCGTTGCGTACATCAAACACGCTAAAAGCGGGTATTTTGGTTAAGTGCTGTACCGATGT
>JAIXUZ010000268.1 GCA_027483285.1 Bacteroidota bacterium | reverse complement strand
CGCTTAGCCTTGCCGATAAAAACTACCAACTGGCGGTGGTTGATGCCATTGCCAATACCAAGGCGCTGCTTGATGAGTACAAGCAGGAATTTTCGGCCTACAAAAAGCTAAAAACACTGCTGGCTGAATTGCTGGAAAAGCAGCAAAAATCGAAGGCTGATTTTGATTATATCAACTTTCAATTAACCGAGTTGGACGAGGCGCGCCTGCAAGCCGGAGAGCAGGAAACAGCCGAGCAGGAATTGGAAACACTGACCCATGCCGAAGACATTAAGCTGAACCTTTTTAAGGCGTCGGGCTTGTTGGGCGATGGGGAACAGAACATACTTACGGCACTTACCGAAGCGCGAAACGCCTTAGGTAACATTGCCAAATACAACACACAGGCAGCCGATTTGTACGAGCGCCTGAACAGTGCATTGATAGAACTGAAAGACGTACAAAACGAAACCGAAACACTGGCTGAAGGCTTAAGTGTTGACCCTGAAAGGGCAGCAAACCTTTCGGCACGGTTAGATTTGATTTACCGCCTGCAGAAGAAGCACAACGTACAAAACCTAACCGACTTGCTGGAGCTATACGATAAGCTGCAACAGCAGATTGGAAATGATGCGGATTTGGATAACCAAATATCGGCTACCGAAAAAGAGCTGAAACTTAGCGAAGAAAAATGCCATGCGTTGGCAGCTAAGCTATCGGCGCAACGTACCAAGGCTTTGCCGGTAATAGAGGGTGAACTGGTGAAGACACTGGGCCGCTTGAATATGGCAGGCTCTGAACTGCATATTAACTTAACTCCGCTTGACTACCTTAGCAACACTGGCGTAGACGACATTAACATACAATTTACTGCTAATAAAGGTTCTAAACTTGGCGACCTGGTAAAGGTTGCTTCGGGTGGGGAACTGTCGCGGGTGATGCTGGCAATTAAAGCGCTGGTGTGTAAGTACACTGCATTGCCAACCATTATTTTTGATGAAATAGACACGGGGATATCAGGCGAAACAGCGCATAAAACCGGTGCCATTATGGCTGAGATGGGCAAGACGATGCAGGTGGTTGCCATTACCCATTTACCCCAAATAGCAGGCAAAGGCCAAACGCATTTAAAGGTATATAAGCAGACCAAAGCCGACATTACCAAAACGTTTATTAAGCCCCTGCGCGACCGTGAGCGATTAGAAGAAATTGCCCGTATGCTAAGTGGCGATAAACTGTCGGAGGCGGCACTGGAAAATGCCAAAGAGCTTATAGCTGGCAGCTTGTAGCTGATAGAGTTAACTAAAAAGTAAAAAACTAAAAATATTTAGTCTGGCTACTGACCTCTGATTACTGACAACTGAAACATGGAAGAGAAATTAAAAGCCTTTGAGCGCTTACTTACCATAATGGATGAACTACGGGAGAAGTGCCCGTGGGATAAGAAGCAGACGCTGGAAACGCTTCGCCACCTTACCATTGAGGAGACATACGAACTTAGTGATGCCATCCTGAAAAAGGATATGGAGGAGATAAAAAAGGAGATTGGCGACCTGATGCTGCACATGGTGTTTTATGCTAAAATAGGCTCAGAGACCAACGACTTTGATATTACCGATGTGCTTAATGGCATTTGCGATAAACTGATACACCGTCACCCACATATATATGGCGATGTTGTGGTGGAGAACGAGGAGCAGGTGAAGCAAAACTGGGAGCAGTTAAAGCTGAAAGAGGGTAAAAAATCTGTCCTTGAAGGTGTACCCCAATCGCTGCCGGCATTGGTAAAAGCATCGCGTATACAAGAGAAAGCCCGTGGGGTTGGTTTTGACTGGGACAACCGCGAACAGGTATGGGAAAAGGTGAACGAAGAATTGGCCGAGTTTAAGACCGAAGTAGACTCCAACGCCCCGCATGAGAAGGTAGAAGCTGAGTTTGGCGATTTGCTTTTCTCTATGATTAACTACGCCCGTTTTATCAACATAAACCCAGAAGATGCGCTGGAACGCACCAATATTAAGTTTATCCGCCGCTTTCAGTTTTTAGAAACAGAGAGCGCTAAAGATGGTAAGCAGATAAAAGACATGACCCTTACCGAGATGGATACCTATTGGAACAGGGCTAAAGAAATGGAGTAGTGGCCTCAGTACCCCCTCCCGTCCCGATAGCTATCGGGACGTACTCCCCCTACTTTAGGGGGAGAGTTAAAATAAAAAGACCCCTCCCAACCCTCCCCTTAAAGGGAGGCTTAAATATAAAATCCATGCCAACAACAGGACAAGTATTAGCAGACCAATTGAACACCAGTCGCGAGTTGACGCGCTGGTACCTATCAAAACTAAAGGAAACAGACCCTTTTAAGCAGTTTGAGATTGAAGGCAAAAAGCTGAACAACTGGTACTGGATAGTGGCACACATGGCGTGGGCAGAGCATTTCCTTATTATTAACGGTACGGGTGGCGAGCCTTTGCCTGAGTTTGAGCACCTGCAAAACTTCTCTATGGGCAACAGCTTTTCTGAGATTAATGCAATACATGATGTCAAAGAACTAATGACGCTCTTTAAGAAAGTCCACGAGCACTGCATAGCCCGCCTGCAAAGCCTTACCGAAGAACAAATGGCTGAAGACAACAAGCTTGGCTTCTCCTTTAGCAGCGATATGAGCGTAAAAGGCATTGTTATGCATGCTATCCGCCATGAGGGTACGCATACGGGTAGTTTAGGGATACTGTGTAAGGCTTTTGAGGTGAAGACAGTGTAAATATTTTTTTCCTCCCCCATTAAACCATTAGTAATCAGCATCGTCTATACCCACAAATCCTAACTACACATGAAACAATTAATACTACTATTTACCATTGCCATTAGCGGCACCCTTACTGCCCAAACGCCGGGCCCCGAGGTTACATCGTGGATACAAAACCTTACGGGCGAAACAGGCTACAACAATATCCCGTCAAACGTTCAGCAGGTACAGTATTCTACGGCATATGTATACGTTACGGCTACTTGTATTCCCGGTTACGATATCGGCCCCTGGCAGGGCAACCCAAACACACCTATAAACGAGAACTTCTGCTATAAAATTACCCGCACGCCTGCACAAAACAACGGTACTGCAACCACTACATCGCTGGGTCATATTGGCGTTTGGAGCAACGGTGTCAGCATCTTCAACGCTAAAGACGCCATGTCTTACAACAACCAAGGTATATGGTTGCGCAATGCTTATTATTTTGAAGGTGCCAGCTTTGATGATTGCCTAGGCCACCCTGCACCCAACGGCGAATACCACCACCACGTAAACCCTACCTGTTTATATGACGATACCGATAGCAGCAAGCACGCACCTATTATAGGCTATGCTTTTGATGGTTTCCCGGTTTACGGAGCATGGGGCTTTACTAATGTTGACGGCACAGGCGCCATTAAACGCATGCGCAGCGGCTACCGCACCCGCAACATAACAGACCGCACCACCCTGCCCGATGGCACTGTATTAACATCGGGCCAATACGGACCTGCGCTTACCACCTACCCACTGGGTGCATACATTGAGGATTACGAGTACAGCGATAGCTTTGGCGACCTTGACGAGCATAACGGACGCTTTTGTGTTACCCCTGATTATCCCGATGGCATCTATGCATACTTTGTAACTGTAGATGACCAGCTAGACCCTGTATACCCATACACCCTTGGGCCAACATACTACGGGGTGGTTACGCCAGGCAACGTAGGCCCACAATCGGGCCACAACACCCCCGGCGAGCCTGTTACTACTTACGTACCCGATACCAGCGGTACTACTGCCCTTACCGAAGACCTAAACCGCCTTGTTGGCATAGGCCCTAACCCCGCTACCGATTACCTATTGGTAGACTTTAGCCGCACCACAGGAAAAGCTAATAAAATTGAGCTTTTCAACATACAAGGGGCATTATTGCGCAGCAT
>JAIXUZ010000169.1 GCA_027483285.1 Bacteroidota bacterium | reverse complement strand
CGGAACCCATCTTTCCAGCTTATTTTTTTACCTTCTTCGTAGGTGCGGCCATAGTATGATATGCCAACCTCGTAAATACGTATATTAGGTATGCGGGCAATTTTGGCGGTTACTTCGGGCTCAAAGCCAAAGCGGTTTTCTTTCAGGGTAAGCCCTTTAATAATATCGGCCCTAAACATTTTGTAGCATGTTTCCATGTCGGTAAGGTTTAGGTTGGTAAAGGCATTAGAAACACTGGTAAGGAACTTATTGCCTATAGAGTGCCAGAAGAACAAAATGCGGTGGGGCTTGCCACCCATAAAGCGCGAGCCATAAACAACATCGGCAAACCCATCAACAATAGGTTTAAGTAGTACGTTATATTCGTTTGGGTCGTATTCAAGGTCGGCATCCTGTATAACAATGTAATCGCCTTTTGCCTCTTTAATGCCACGGTGCAGTGCAGCGCCCTTACCCATATTTTTAGGCTGGATGTAGTATTGTATTTCTGCTTGCGGGTGTGCGGCTATGTAAGCCTTTATAACGCCTTCGGTATTGTCTTTAGAGCAATCATTAACAATAATCAGCTCTTTCTCAAAACCTGCAATTAGTTCAACCGCCAAAACTTTATCAAGTATAAGGTGTATAGTACGCTCTTCGTTGTAGGCTGGTATTACAATACTTAATTTCATAGCCTGCAAAGGTAGAAAACTTATATAACTTATAAACTTATCGCTTTAGTAACGATATTTGCGCCATACCAAACCACAATGTTTTCAGCCGATACCCTTACGCGATTTAATACGATAAAGACACCGTTTTATTATTACAATCTTGGTGTGTTGGGCGAAACGCTTAAACAGGCATCAACGGCGGCGGGTAAATACAACTACCATGTACACTATGCGTTAAAAGCTAATACCAATGCTAAGGTATTGGAGCTGATGAACCAATACGGTTTTGGAGCCGACTGTGTAAGTGGGGGAGAGATACAACGCGCGGTTGATTGTAATTTTAGCAGCAACAAGATTGTGTTTGCAGGCGTTGGTAAAAGCGATGATGAGATAAACCTGGCACTGGCCAATGATATTTTCTGTTTTAATGTAGAGTCGGTAGCGGAGTTGGAGGTGCTGAATGAACTGGCGACAGCGGCAAATAAAACAGCCCGCATAGCCCTGCGCATAAACCCCAACGTAAATGCCAATACCCATAAATACATTACCACTGGGTTAGAAGAAAACAAGTTTGGTATAAACGTATGGGAACTGGATGAGGTACTAAACCTGTTGAACAACCTGCCCAGCGTAGAGTTTATTGGTTTGCACTTTCACATAGGGTCGCAAATAACAGACCTTAGTGTGTTTAAAAACCTGTGCCTGCGGGTAAACGAGCTTAACCAACATTTGGCAAGCAAGCGCATCACCCCCAAAATAATAAACGTTGGCGGAGGTTTAGGCATTAACTACCAGGAACTCGATACACAGGCGATTCCTGATTTTGAAGCCTATTTTGGCTTATTCAACCAGTTTTTAGAAGTACAGCCGGGACAGGAAGTACATTTTGAACTTGGGCGCGCGTTGGTAGCACAATGTGGCAGCCTAATAACCCGAGTGCTGTATATAAAGAACGGTATTAAAACTAATTTTGCCATTGTTGATGCGGGGATGAACAATTTAATCCGCCCTGCGCTTTACCAGGCATACCATAAAATAGAAAACCTGACTAACCTGCATGCTGCGGTTGAGAAGTACGATGTAGTAGGGCCGATATGCGAAAGCAGCGACTGCTTTGGCAAGGCCGTAGCGCTGCCGCCAACCGTACGTGGGCACCTTATAGCAATACGCAGCGCAGGGGCTTATGGCGAGGTAATGGCATCAGACTATAATTTAAAACCAAGGGCAGAGGCTGTGTACTCTGTTTAAATTTTAATGAAGATGAGAGTTACACTAATAGCTGCAATGGGCAGCAACCGCGTTATAGGCAAAGGCAACCAACTGGTATGGCATATGCCTAAAGACCTTCGGTTTTTTAAAGAAAAAACAACGGGCCATGCCGTAATTATGGGCCGCAAAACGTTTGATAGTGTTGGCAAACGTGGTTTACCTAACCGTACCAATATTGTAATAACATCTCAAGAAAATTATGAAGTGCCGGAGGGTATATTAGTGGTAAAAACCATTGAAGATGCATTGAAGGTAGTGCCTGCGGGAGAAACCGAAGCCTTTATTGTTGGCGGTGCCCAGATATATGAAGCGTACTTGGCATCGGGACTGGCAACGCACATATACCTTACCGAGATACACCAGGAGTTTGAGGGCGATACCTTCTTCCCTGGTTTTGCGCTAAACGTGTGGAAAGAGGTATGGCGCGAAGACCATGCTGCCGACGAGAAAAATGCCTACCCATTCTCGTTTGTGTTGTTTGAAAAGCAAGATGGCGACATTAAAAACCCTGCCGATGGTCAATAAAAAAGCCCCGGTATTGCTACCAAGGCTTTTCTATAAAACAATTATTAAGGTAATGCGCTTAAGCTAGTTGTTTCTGTAGCTTTTCGGCCAATACGCTTTTAGGTACTGCG
>JAIXUZ010000386.1 GCA_027483285.1 Bacteroidota bacterium | reverse complement strand
TTATTCAACCCGATAAATGAGATTGGCGCGGTATGCAAATCGGCGGGCAAGGTGTTTATTGTTGATGCCATGAGCAGCTTTGGCGGCGTGCAGATGGATATCAAAGGCTGGAATATCGACTATATGGTATCATCGTCTAACAAATGTATTGAGGGTGTGCCGGGGTTTGCTTTTGCTGTTATTAAACGCAGCGAACTGGAGAAATGCAAGGGGCAGGCGCGTAGCCTTACGCTTGATTTATATGAGCAATGGTATGGCCTTGAAACAACTGGGCAGTTCCGCTTTACACCGCCTACGCTTAGCCTGATGGCTTTCCGCCAGGCTATGGAAGAGCTGAAACAGGAAGGCGGCATAGCAGCCCGAGAAGCACGCTACCAACAAAACAAGCAGGTGCTAGACGCCGGTATGTTGAAATTAGGTTTCCAATTCTACCTAAAGCACGATATACAAGGGCATATCATTACATCATTCCTATACCCTACCGATACTAACTTTAACTTTGAGCGTTTTTACAGCAAGCTTAGCGAGCGTGGGTTTGTTATCTACCCTGGTAAATTGAGCAAAGCCGATGCGTTCCGTATTGGTAACATAGGCCAGATTTTTCCGGCTGATGTAGAGGCTTTGTTAAAAGCTGTAGAGGAAATTCTTGCTGAAGAGAATGTAATACTGGCTGAGGCTGGTGCGTAGTTGTCTGAACCGCAGATTAATAATGACTATACTGATTTAAGGATTTCCTTAAGCTATTCTCCATTTTTAGTTTTTCGCTGTTAGTTATTCGCTAATTTTGCAGCATGATTACGAATGAGAAAGTTATAGATGCGTTAAGCAACGTGCTAGACCCTGATTTGGGCAAAGACCTTGTTACCCTCAACATGATTGAAGATGTGAAGATAGAGGGCAATAAGGTATCGTTTACGGTGGTTTTAACAACCCCTGCCTGCCCAATGAAGGAGTTGATACACAACGCTTGTGTAAATGCAATAAAACACTTTGTAAGCCAGGAGGCTGAGGTTGAGGTTAACATGACATCGCGCGTGACAAGCAAACGCGGTGGCGACAGGCCTTTGATGCCGGGTGTACGTAATATTATTGCCGTAGCATCGGGCAAAGGTGGTGTGGGTAAAAGCACCGTTGCTGCCAACCTTGCCGTAGCCCTTGCCAAACAAGGCGCAAGTGTAGGTTTGATTGATGCTGATATCTATGGCCCATCTGTACCTATTATGTTTGATGTGGAAGGTGAAAAGCCTTATTTACGTGAAGTAGATGGCCGCAACCTTATTGTGCCTGTAGAGAGCTACGGCGTAAAACTACTATCGATAGGCTTTTTTGCCGATACCAGCCAGGCTATTGCATGGCGCGGCCCAATGGCTACCAAAGCGCTTAACCAAATGTTTGGCGATGCCGACTGGGGCGATTTAGATTACCTGATAGTTGACCTGCCACCAGGAACGGGTGATATCCACTTAACGTTGGTATCTGCTGTGCCGGTAACCGGTGCAGTGGTAGTTAGCACCCCACAGCGTGTGGCCCTTGCTGATGCGCAGAAAGGGGTGAGTATGTTCCAGCTACCCAACGTGAACGTGCCCGTGCTGGGCATAGTAGAGAATATGGCTTACTTTACTCCGGACGAGTTACCCGATAACAAATATTATATTTTTGGTAAAGGCGGTGCCCGCGATTTAGCCACTAAATTAGAAGTACCATTCTTAGGTGAAATACCGTTAGTACAATCTATCCGCGAAGCTGGTGATGCAGGCCGCCCGGCAGTGTTGCAGGAAGGTACACCAACGGCTCTGGCTTTTGAGCAACTGGCGCAAAACGTAGCCCAACAAGTGGCTATTAAAAATGCCAATGCAACGGCTGTAGTGGCTTAAGTATTTACTAAACATTTAATGTATACCTTTGTATTTATATTTAAGCATGTTACAGAACAACCCCGAGATAATAGCAAAAATTGAAAAGGCCATTGATAGTATCCGCCCTTACTTAGAGGCTGATGGCGGCGATATGACTTTTGTTGAACTTACACCTGATAATATAGTTAAAATGCAGTTGCACGGCTCTTGCCACAGTTGCAGCATGAGCGCTATGACACTTAAAGCAGGCATTGAGCAGGCTATTAAGAGTGCCGTGCCACAGGTGGTAGCAGTAGAGGCTATTGACTAATAGCTTATAATTTTTGTGGAATTTTCTTATTTAGATAATCTAAAGGGTATGAAGTTAATTTATACCCTTTTCTTTTTGCTGTCAGCCCTTGTTATATCAGCCCAAAATGACAGCATTTATTCTGCCCAAAAGGTTTACCATGTTGGCGATACGCTTAAAATGGTTTTTAAGGCGAAGAATGGCACTATGCGGTTATCATCAAACGGGGCATGCAGCGCCAAATTATTATCAATAAATCAATTTAAGAAACCAACGGGCTGGGCACAAATATTTCAACCACCACAGATGGATTGCGGTTTGCCATATGTGGATATAGCCAATAGCACTGTAACCTTTTATCCGCAAAACTATGCTGGCACTTTCCGTATGGTGTTTTTTAGTGATAAGGGGATTATTGAGACGGATGAGTATAGGGTGGAGTAATTGATAGTCAGTAGTCAGTAGTCAGAAAATCCCCCGTCTAACGCAAGCGTTAGACACCCCCTTTATAAAGGGGGAACCAAAAATAACCACCCCATTATTGCTTATCAGCAATAATTACCCCTCCTTAAAAAGGAGGGGAGTTGTGTTTTATAATTAGCCTATTTTAAACGTGCGCATGCTTATGCCACCAAAGGTTAGTTCTTCGTAGGTATTTACAAATTCCTCGCCGGGGTTGGCAAGGCCTAAGCTATACAGCATAGGTATATAATGATCGGGTGTGGGGACAGACATCAAACCAGCATTACCCGCCTTAGCATAATCAACTAACGATGCATAATCGCCTTTGCTTAGCTTCTCTCCTACCCAGGTATCAAACTCGGTAGCCCAATCGTATACAAACTTCTCATCGCCACGTTGCAGGGCTTCCATACTCATGCGCAGGTTATGCACCACATTACCGCTACCAATAATAAGCACGCCACGCTCTCGCAATGCCTTTAATTGCTGGGCCAGTTTGTAGTGGTAGTCCATTGGCTTATCGTAATAGTCTATGCTCAACTGAAAAACGGGAATATCAGCCTTGGGGAACAAATGCATAAGGATAGTCCAAGCGCCATGGTCAAGGCCCCAATCGGTAGTGGTTTTTACGGTAGAAATAAGCTTCGGCACCTCTATGGCATATTCGGGCGAGCCAGGGGCATTATACTCAGCATCAAACAACTCCTGCGGAAAGCCGCCAAAGTCGTGGATGGTTTCGGGTGCGGCGCTGGCCTGCACCAGTGTGCCTTTGGTAAGCCAGTGGGCCGATACTACCAAAATAGCGTTTATGGTATGCTTGCTGCGGAGGTCTTCGCCTGTCTTTTTCAGGCTTTTGGTAAAGGGATTATCCAGCAGGGCATTCATAGGGCTGCCGTGGCCTACAAATAATACCGGCAGGCGGTTTGTTTTTTCAAAGCCTGAAGACAGGTTATGCAGTTCGTTCAAATTCATAGCATATGTAGCTAAAGGGGTGGCGGCCAATAATTTTATAAAGTGAGAGCGTTTCATAAGCCGTTATTCTAACGCTAATATACAAATAATGTTGCAACATTAACCAGTTGACGGTTGGCCGTTTGTAGTTTATAGTAAATGTAAAAATGCTATCAAAATACAGTAAATTTGTATCAAACAACAAAAATGAAAAATACACTAATAGCCTTAATTGCCATAGCTTTTGCCTTGTCAATATCAGCCTGTAAAAAAGATACCCACGACGATGGCCCTAAGCTTATCTTCAAGTTTAAGTTCGACTCTACCCAAGTGCGCCTTAACAATATAGGGCAACCGGCTACATTACCTGCGGGCCATGCGGCACAATCGCCGGTGTTCCGTAAAATGTGTGCCCACTATATAGAACTTGCCCCAACCGCTTTTACCGCATTAGGCAGTGGCAAGGTGCTTTACCGTGCCGATGAAACTACAGCAGGTGGCAGCAACGCCATAGACTTTGCTAAAGCCAAAGTAGTGGCCGAGGGCGAGGACTTCTTTTCTATCCCCCTAAGTTCTGTTACCCCGGGCACTTACGAGTGGCTGCGGATATCGCTAGCCTACCAAAACTACGATATTAAATACCGTCAAAGCGGCTATAACGGTACAGGCACCGTAGCATCGTTTTTGGGCTTTAACAGCTATATAGGCACCTATAACATAAATACCCAGCCCATAACTGTAAATGCCAATAGGGCGCAGGGCTACTGGGCTTTTGAAACCAATGTTTTTGGCCAATATTATACCGCTTCGGGCCAAGCCCCGGCGGGTGCCACTACGGTAGTAAACCCATTAGCCAGCTCATCGCCTATACCGGCGGGCTCTTGCGTGGTAACAGGCCCTTTTGGCCAGGCACTTACCATTACGGGTAACGAAACCGAGGATATTGTTATCACCGTATCGCTATCTACCAACAAAAGCTTTGAGTGGACTGATAACGGCGATGGCGTTTACGAGCCAGCGGCCGGAGACCAGGTTATTGATATGGGTGTTAGGGGCTTGATACCTACTGTGGAGTAAGAGCCTCACCTGAGAATAGGCTTTGATTGTATTGTTATACCCCCTCCCTCACGCCTTTGGCGTGAGTACTCCCCCTTCGCAGGGGGAGAGCCAAAAATCACAACAAACAAAAATCCCCACCTGTTGCCAAGTGGGGATTTTTTAATGTTATATGTTAGAGCTAATTACTCAGCAGCAGGCGCTTCGCCTTCAGCGGCAGGAGCTTCAGCAACCGGAGCAGCTTCTTCTGCAGCAGGAGCAGCAACTTCAGCAACCGGAGCTTCGTCAGCTACAGGGGCCGCTTCTTCAGCAACCTCTTCAGCGGGAGCTTCTTCAACTACAGGGGCATTTTTAGCCTCAATAGCTTTCGCTTTAGCAGCTTTAACAGCAGCCTCAGCAGCCATACGGTTTTGCTCTACGCTTTTCTTAGCATCGTTAAGTTTCGATTTTTTAGCATCAACCTCGCTGTTTTTGTTGTCTAACCATTTAGCAAATTTCTCATTTGCTTGTTCTTCGGTTAACGCACCTTTAGCAACACCACCTAAAAGGTGTTTTTTGTAAAGTACCCCTTTGTAAGAAAGGATAGCGCGAACGGTATCAGTAGGCTGCGCACCATTGTTTACCCATGTAAGGGCACTGTCGAAGTTTAAGTCGATGGTGGCAGGGTTAGTGTTAGGATTGTAAGTGCCTATCTTTTCGATAAACTTCCCGTCACGTGGTGCACGACCATCAGCAATTACGATATGGTAGAAAGCATATGACTTTTTACCATGTCTTTGTAGTCTGATTTTTGCAGGCATTTTTAAATTGTGTTAATTAATTATTTATTAAGGGGTGCAAAGATAGTAATTTATTACAAACCCACAACATTATAAGACAAATGGATACTCAAATACAGTCTTTATGCGCTACTTCCTTACCCGTTTAAGGACGAGGCGGTTCATAGAGTCGATGGTGAAGTTGGAGACGCGGCGGTTTACAAAGCGCACGGCACGGTCGTAGTAAAGGAACATAACGGGGGCGTTTTCTACCACCATATTGTCGAGCTGCTGGTAAAGGGCAAAGCGGGTACTATCGTTTACGGCGCGCATGGCGGTTTCAAAAAGCTTGTCGTACTCGGCGCTTTTAAAGTGGGTGTAGTTGGGGCCGCCGGGGGCAAAGTTTTTGCTGTAGAACAGGCTTAGGTAGTTCTCGGCATCGGGGTAATCGGCCAGCCACGAGCCACGGAAAAAGTCCATGCCCTGGTTGGCTACAATTTTGCGGTGGGTGGCACTCTCGTTAACCTCAATTTTGGAGTTAACGCCTATAGCAGATAGCTCGCTTTGGATAAACTCGCAAATATCCAGGTAGTTGGCCGTGGTATTGATAACCAGTTGGGGCAGGCCGTTGCCGTTGGGGTAGCCTGCTTCTTTAAGCAATCGGCGGGCTTCGGCAGGGTTGTAGCCATAGCCTTTTACGGCATTGGCGCTGAAGGATGGCATGCCCTTGGGCACAAAGCCTGCGGTGGCGGAGGTTATCATATTATTGCGCAGGTAGCGGGCCATTTTGTCCCTATCTATAGCATAGTTTAGGGCCTGGCGGATGCGCTTATCTTTATACACACCGGTTTGTACGCGGGGCAGGGTTTCATCTACCAAAAAGCCCATATACTCGGTGTTTAGGTAGGGTACCGACAGGAGGTAGAACCTGTTGGTATACTTGGTGTTTAGGGTTCCGCCTTTGGTAAGCAGCTCGTCTTTATACACGCCGTCAATGTCTTGCAGCATGTCTATCTGGCCCTTAGCAAACTCCAGAAAAGCCACTTGCTTGTCGGCTATAAAGGAGATAGAAACAGCATCGAGGTATGGCAGGCGTTGGCCCTGGGCGTCGTGCTCAAAGTAGTTGGGGTTTTTCCAAAGTATCAGGCGGTTGCCCTCATACCAATACTTTACAAAAAAGGGGCCTGTGCCTACGGGGTGGCTACGGAAATCCTTGCCGTACTTCTCAATCCCCTCATGCGGAACTACCACGCAGTAGGGCATGGTAAGTATTTGTAAAAAGGGCGCGTAGGGCTCTTTAAGGGTGATGGTAAAAGTGGTATCGTTAGGGGCGGCAAAGCCACCATTGGCCACGGTGCGGAACACCCACTCGCCCGGCGATGCGGTTTTGCTATCCTTAATACGGTTGAAGCTGTAGAGGAAATCGGAGGCGGTAACCTTACGGCCTACCGAGTCGGGGAACACCTCGCTGCGGTTGAAGTATACATCGCTGCGCAGGGTAAAGGTGTATGTAAGGCCATCGGCACTTATGGCCCATTGTTTGGCTATGCAGGGCTCAACAAGTAGGCTATCATTAAGCTGCACCAGCCCGTTGAAGAGCTGGGTTACGGGCCAAATATTGGCTTTGTTGTTGGCAAAGGCCGGGTCGAGCGATGATACGCCCTGGGGCTCGTTGTAATAAAAGCAAGTGCGGCCGTTGGCGGTGTCTTTATGCCCGCAGGCGGTAAAGGTGCCAATGGCTGCCAGTAGTATTACAAGGTGGATGTATCGCATAAGTACCCTCGCTTGCAGGAGGAGAGTTAGTTCTTCTATTTTTTGTCTATCGGTGTATCCAGCACGGGGCGGTCGTCCCTATTGGCAATGTTCCAGGCTGTGTAAAACACCAGATGGGCTATTTTGGTGACCTTGTCGTACAGAATCTTGTCGTAGGTATCGGTAGGCTGGTGATAGTCGGCATGCACGCCGCTAAAGTAGAATATAACGGGTATGTTGTTCTTTGCAAAGTTGTAATGGTCTGACCGGTAGTAGAAACGGTTAGGGTCGGTATCAGAGTTAAAGGTATAATCCAGGTTTAGGTTGGTGTACATTGAGTTGCTCTTCTCGCTAATGAAGTGCAAATCGTAGCTAAGCTTATCAGAGCCTATAAGGTATACATAGTTGGTATCGCCAATGTGGGCGCTATCTATACGGCCTATCATGTCTACGTTAAGGTCGGCAACGGTATTATTTAGGGGGAAGACAGGGTTCTCTACATAGTATTTAGAACCCAACAGGCCTTTCTCCTCGCCAGAGTCATTCAGAATAAGTATGCTTCTACGGGGGCGGAAACCTTCGGCAGAGGCCTTTGCAAAGGCTTTTGCAATAAGCATAATAGCTGCCGTACCCGATGCATCATCGTCGGCACCATAGTAAATGTCTTTACCGTCTTTGCCCAAGTGGTCGTAGTGGGCGCTGATAACCAGCACCTCGCTTTTTTTGTCGGTACCCTCTATGTAGCCTAATACGTTAGAGCTCATTCCCCCACTAACGCCGCTGCGCTCTTTCACCTCAAACTCCTGAAAGTAGCTGTCGCCATTGCCGGGTTCTACATTGTTCTTTTTATAAAAGCGGCGAATAAAGTTAGCAGCCTTTTGTTGCCCTTCCGTTCCCGACTCACGACCCTCAAACTTCTTAGATGCTAAGACTTTTACAAGCTTTTTCATATCGGCGGCGTTTACCACTTTGGCAAACTTTTGGGCGTTGGCATCAACCTGTGTAAAACCTTGTATATACAAGGCCAGTAGTACTATTATAAGGGCTATCCTTTTCATATCAAAACAAAATTTGGTCAAAGGTACTAAATATTGGCCCTTAGCTTGCACGCAAAAGGCAGGCTAAAAGCCTGCCTTTGCAAAAATCATAGTATGGTAGGTTATCTAATGTTATTCCTTTGGGGTTGCATTTTCTCTTTTACCTGTTGACAGCTTTTGTGAACCCGGATTTACTTGTTTTTTCTCTTGTGTTACACCAGCAGGTGCATTTTTAGTTGCATCAGCAGGGCTAACGGTTTCTATTGCCTCGTTTGCAGGCACTGCCGCATCTTTATCATTTCCAGTTAATGATACAGGGGTTGTAGAGTCTGCAACTTTAACAGGGCGAACGTTAATAGCAGGGTTTTTAAGTGCACCATCTGTATTGGGCTTTTGGGTTTGTATCCTTGCGCCAGTTTGTGTTTCAGGGGCTTTAGTATCGGTAGTTGTTTGTGCAGAAACTGCTACTGCAAAAAATGAAGCAAATGCTGTTATTATCAGGGCTTTCATATACTAAAATTTTATTTGGTTAATTAATCAGTAAATCAATATTAGTGTATTTTTTCTTCAAATGCAATTTTCTCAACCCTTATTTGGTGCCTTCCACCTTCAAAGTCTGTTCGTAAAAAAGCATCCAGTATTTTGCGGGCTTCATCAGTACTAATGAAACGAGCCGGCAGGGCTACTATATTAGCATTATTGTGCAGGCGGGCCAGTTCGGCCACTTCAGCATTCCAGCTAAGCGCAGAGCGGATACCTGCATGCTTATTGGCTGTCATATTAATTCCGTTTCCACTGCCGCAAATAAGTACACCAAAATCGGCCGTACCGTTTTCTATTGCCGCTGCAACTGCATGGCCATAGTCGGGGTAGTCTGTACTTTCGGCAGAGTGGGTACCAAAATCTTCAACAGCGCCTACCCTTTCTTTTATGTATGCCTTAAGCTCTTCTTTGAGTTCAAAACCTGCATGGTCGCTACCAAAGGCCAGCTTTATTTCATTCAATGGTTTACTCATAACCTATCGTATTAAACTCACGCGACCAATGTATACTTTTGACGTATCACTGATTTTATCAAGCACAGTTATTTTATATATATAAACGTCTACCAGTGCATCGTTATCCTTGTGCGTTCCGTTCCAGCCATTATTTATATCATTAGATACAAATAATTTCTGACCCCAACGGTTAAATATCAGCATCTCAAACTCATCATTGTCTCCTAAAATACCCTTAGGCATAAACACATCATTCTTACCATCGCGGTTTGGTGTAAAGGCATCAGGTATATACAACGTTTTAACCTCGGCAATATATATATTACCTATAACCGTGTCTTTGCAGCCATAATTGTTAGTTACCACCAGTGTAACAGGGTAATCGCCCACACCGGGGAAGAAGAATATAGGATTTTGTGCCGTAGAGCTGCCAAGGTTGTTAAAATCCCACGCCCAATCAACAACATCAGTTGTCGAAGCATCGTAAAACTCTACGTTTGGCTCTAACACATTGGCCTGCCCGGCATTGCTGGTAAAGTTAGCAGTTGGCGGAGCCAGTGTATTTACTAATTGTATACCTGTATCGGTGCAGCCGTTAGCATCGGTAGCGGTAAACGTATAGGTACCACCGCACAGGCCTGTAACGGTGCTGTCTGTAGCATTGCCCGGCAACCATAAAATGGTATATGGTGCAACACCGCCCGAAATGGTTGCTGTAGCTGTTCCATCGCAGAACAATGGGCAGGTTTCAGGAGTTGAAACCGTTACCGCCCTAAATTCAGGTGGAGAGTTTAATACTACCGTATCAGTAGCTATACATCCAAAGTTATCTATTGTCTGAATAATGTATTGGCCAGCGCAAAGAGTTGCACTGGTGTTGGTACTAGCTACGTTTGGTAACCAATTGTAGCTAAACGGTGCTTGACCCTGTGTTGGAGTAATAGTAATTTGCCCATCGCAATTGGTAAAGCAGTTTAAGTCTACCGATGCTACCTGGGTTGATATTAATGAGTTTGAACCTATAACAAACGATACAGTATCTGCACAGCCAGAGTTATCGGCAACAATTACATCATAAGGGCCGGCGCAAAGGTTGGTGCCGTTGGCTGTATTAGCCAGGTTAGGTGTCCAGCTGTAGGTTACGTTGCCAGTAAAGTTTTGTACATCAAGGTCGGCTGTACCATCGCACAACCCAACGCACGACGCGTTAGTGCTTTGAAGTAGCGATGCCGATATTTGCGGAACCTGGTTTACAACAATGTTAGCCGAACCTGTGCAGCCATTAGTATCAGTAACCGTAATAGTATAGTTGCCTAAAGCAACCTGTATGGTATCGTTTACAAGGTTACCCGGTGTCCACAGGTAGCTAACAAAGTTGCTTGGTGTGGCTATAAGGGTATTAAGGCCCGTTACACAGTTAGCTATTGGACCAACTATTTGTGGTACAGGTGGCTGCAATGGGTATACCGTAAATGGGTCAGATGTAACTTCGCAACCCCCACTATCAACCGTTACCGTATACACTCCCGGTAGGCTGGTGGTAATAGTACTGGTAGTATCGCCCGTTGGCGACCACAGGTAGTTAAAATAACCAGGCGTTGCCGTAAGTACTGTCTGTTCTCCGGGGCATAGTAAAGAGTCGCCCGTAATAACAGGTTTCTGTGGTGGTTCTGTAACATAAACCACAATAGTAATAATGGTACTGGCTGGCGGCACAGCATTATCTGTAGCTACAAACTGTAGGGTGTTGTATCCAATATTAGTAGAATCGGGCGCAAAGGTTGCGTTTACGGTGCTTATATTACCCGTGGTTCCAGTTCCACTAAAGTTTGGCACTCCCGTTGGATTAACTACGGTTGTAGTTGTTTGGTTAGATTCTGGCGAAAGGAAATCAAAACTGAAGTTGAGCACATCGCCCGGGCATACAATACTAGTATCGCAGGCTCCAGTTAATCCTGTTGGTATCGGGGCAATATTGTTATTTACCGTGCAGGTATTAAAGTTAAAAGAGCGGTTATCAAGCCAACTAACACCATCGCTCGTATTACCGGGGCCATCATAATCTACACCGGCATGGTCAAAACGGCCAAACTGGGCATTAGCAACACCGTCGCCTTTATTAGCACCTACCGTGGCTGGAGTTCCACCAAAACCGCCTGTGCCGCCCGATGCTGAACCGGTTGTCCACTGCATATCGCCGTAGCAAAATGCTACGTTTGTGCCAATTGGAATAATACTATCAGTTCCGTTGGTAAGGATTAATTGAAAATCATTTAGCTTGTCGGCCTGGCTGCTAAAATAGCCTACCTGGCGCCAACGCACTACAATATGGGTTGCTGTTACCTGATAGTATACTAACCCACTGGCAAGGTTACGTGTATCAACATCTGCCCAAAAAGGGGCTACCATTACATATTGGCTACTGGGGAAAGAGCTAGAACTGAATGTACCGTATGGCGAGCCGAATGACACGTTACCGTTGTTATTGATATACAACGAGTTGTAGTTGGTTCCGTACAAACAAAAGCTAAACGGTAGGTTTATCTGACCTGTAGAACCGTCGTCGTTTCTGTACTCAGGGCCATTGTAGAAGCTAAAAGGCGCCACGTTAAACGTGTTGTCTATTGGCAGCATACAGTTGCACTGGGTTGTTTGCTTTTCCTGCGAAATATTGTTGGCAGGAACTGGCGGTGGCATAACCATACCATCGGTAGGGGTACCAAATATATCTTGCGGGAGCAGGTTTTGCTCTTTCAATGTCTGATAATCAGGGCTCTCTGGCGTAATATTAGCGCAGTTTTGCGCAAACGATGCCAAAGAGATACATACCGCTAAGATTGTGGAGAGTAGACGTGTTTCTATAGATTTCATTTTATGATGGTGAACAAATTTAGAAAAGTAGATTAACTTATCCTACAAAAAAGTACTTTAGCATTAACAAAAAATCATATTAAAATGAAATTTTTAGCTAAGTACTTGTTTTTCAGTATAATCATTTTTGCACTGTCTGTTACCCACCCCATAAAGGCACAAACCGCTGCCGATAAAGCTGCTATTACCATAAGCAAAGGCACAGTTACCATAAACGGAACAAAATTCAGCAGTGCCGATAAATTTTTTATGGGTACGGTAGAGGGTTTATTAGGCAAACCCGACAGGGTTAAAGACGGATATAACCGCCTGCATACTTACGATAAGCTTGGCCTGGTGTTTTTTGAAAACACAAGCACACATACTGTAAATGAGGTTCAGGTATTTATTACTTTGGATAATTCGCTTGAGTTTTGCCCTAAAATACCATTTAGAGGCCTGCTTAAAATTGAAAAAATGGCTGTGAACAGCGGCACAAAGCTTGAGGTTGTAAACAAAAAATTGAAAAAATATAAATTTGAAAAATCGCTTTTAGGTGACAATAGCTACCGTGGCGAATACAAGAGTATTTACGCTTTTATCAAGTTTAAAACGGGCGATATAGGCGCCGATAAAGTATCATTTGGTATAAAAGAACCTAAAAAATAGACATTAAAATTTATTATTATGCAGGAAGGACTATTATCAACCGCGGTATTACCTGCGGCGCTTGGCATTATTATGCTGGGTCTTGGCTTATCATTATCTGTAGCAGATTTTACACGGGTTATTAAGTTTCCCAAAGCCGTATTTATAGGGCTGTTTTGCCAAATGGTAATACTGCCGTTTGGAGCATTTTTTATTGCCCGTGCTATGGGCCTGGCACCTGAGCTTGCTGTGGGGCTAATGCTGCTGGCAGCATCGCCAGGCGGGGCCACAGCCAACCTGTTTAGCCACCTGTCTAACGGCGATGTAGCCCTTAATATTACCCTTACTGCTATTAACAGCGTGCTTACCCTGTTTACACTACCATTTATTGTAAGCACCGCAATGGATTATTTTATGGGCAGCGCCCAGGCGATACCTATGCCTTTTACTAAAGTAATACAGGTGTTTGCCATTGTGCTGGTGCCGGTTTCTATAGGTATGCTTATAAAAAAATACCGCCCTGCGCTAACCCTTAAACTTGAAAAGCCTGTCCGAATAGCGTCGGCCATTTTATTAGTACTTGTTATAGTAGCCGCTATTTTAAAAGACAAAGATAAAATTGGTGATTACTTTGCCCAGGTGGGCATTGCGGCGCTGTTGTTTAACCTGCTTAGCATGTTAAGTGGGTACTTTATTCCACGCCTGTTTAAAATAAACAACCGCCAAAGTATTGCTATAGGCATGGAAATTGGTATACACAACGGTACGCTGGCCATATTTTTAGCACTAACGGTGCTAAACAATGCAGCAATGTCAATACCTCCGGCTGTTTACAGCATCATTATGTTCTTTACCGCTGGCGCCTTTGGATATTTTGTCAGTAAAAAGAACAAGTAGCAGGTTTTTGCACGCTTTGTATTGTAGAATTTTGCCAGTATGCATACACCATTTGCAACCTACATATTACCGTCGCTACTAATTATACTAATGTTTGGCCTGGGTATGTCGTTAACCATTGCCGACTTTACCCGAATAATTAAATACCCAAAACCCATTATCATAGCACTGATATGCCAGATGTTTTTTCTGCCATTTTGTGCATTTTTAATAGCTATATTATTTAACCTTAAACCAGACTATGCCGTTGGGTTAATGATTATCGCATTAGCCCCCGGGGGTTCGTCGGCTACGCTACTAAGCAATTTATTTAAGGGCGATGTAGCGCTAAACATAAGCCTAACGGCAGCCAACAGCGTTTTGGCATTATTTAGCATGCCCCTGCTAGTAAAATTTGCCGTGCTGTACTTTTTTAACAATTCTACAGATATTGCCATGCCGCTTGATAAGGTTGCCCAGGTATTTACCTTTGTGCTGGCCCCTGCCATTGCCGGTATGGCTTTAAAGCGATTTTTACCCGCATTAGCAAAGAAAACAGAAAAACCAATTAAATATGGATCTGTTGTAATAGTATTGCTGCTGGTTGGATTTATTACCTATTCTTTAGCCCAAAAATTACCAGATTACAATGATTTGGTAGTAGTTGTTGCTGCAGCTCTAACATTTAATATCATTAGCTTACTATGCGGGTATTACCTGCCACTGTTTTTTGGCGTAAAACATACCCAGGCCATTTCCATTGCTATGGAAATTGGTATACACAACACCACACTTTCTGTATTTATTGCTTTTACGGCAATGCAAATGCCAACCATGGCTATACTGCCTGCTGTTTATGGGGTACTTATGTTTTTTACAACTATTGGATTTGGCTATATTGTAAGTTCTAAAAAAGCATAGCGGTGGTTTTTACAAACTATATTGGCATACCTGCTGTTTTAAATATAATCACTACCTTTGTAATGTTATTTAACAAGCAAAATCATGCTAAATTCAATTTTTTTAGGACCCATGGGATTGGGAACTACCGAGATAATCCTTATACTGGCCGTAGTGCTTTTAATGTTTGGCGGACGTAAAATTCCTGAACTTATGCGTGGCCTGGGCAAAGGTGTTAAAGAATTTAAAGACGCAAAAGATGGTAGCGACAAGCCTGCCGGCAGCGAACCTACCAAAGAAGAGAAATAATATTCTTTAATAGCACGGTGGTAACAGAAAACCCTACATCGCTCAAGGCCATTCGTACGGCTTTGACCCAACAAGACTATACACTTAAGCAATTAGTTGCATTTTATTTGGGCCGTATTACAGAACAAGCCCACCTGAATGCTTTTTTAGAAGTTTTTGCAGAAGAAGCGCTGGCAAAGGCCGAGGCTGTAGACCAAAACCTACAGGCCGAACTGGATAAACCCCTTACGGGTTTAATATTAGGCATTAAAGATAACCTTTGCCTTAAAGGCCACAAGGTTAGTGCCGCATCAAACATTCTTGAAAATTTCGAATCGTTGTATACCGCTACCGCGGTGCAACGCCTTATAGATGCAGGTGCTATTGTTGTAGGCCGCACCAATTGCGATGAGTTTGCCATGGGCAGCTCTAATGAGAATTCAGCCTTTGGCGCAGCACTAAACCCCTTTGATAATACACGCGTACCGGGCGGTTCATCGGGCGGCTCTGCGGCTGCTGTTGCTGCCGGTTTATGCACTGCCGCATTGGGTACTGATACCGGTGGCTCTATCCGCCAACCCGCTTCGCTTTGCGGTGTGGTTGGCTTAAAACCAACGTATGGTAGGGTATCGCGCTACGGCGCTATTGCCTACGCATCATCATTCGACCAGATAGGTCCAATTACCCTAACGGTAGACGATACAGCCCTTATTTACGAGATTATGGCTGGCAAAGATGAAATGGATGCAACCACATCATCAAAACCCATTGTTAATTACTTATCAGCCGAATCTGACAAAAAATACAAAATAGCTTACATAAAAGAGACGGTAGAATCGGAAGGTTTGGACCCCGAAATACGTGAACGTTTGTACGCAGTGCGCGATGCGCTTATAGCCCAGGGCCACACGGTTGAAGCGGTTGATTTTCCTTACCTAGATTATTTAATACCAACTTATTACATACTTACCACCGCCGAGGCATCTTCAAACCTTGCCCGGTATGATGGTATACACTACGGCTACCGCAGTACCAAAGCCACCGATTTGGAAAGCACTTATAAGCTTAGCCGCGCCGAAGGTTTTGGTAAAGAAGTACAACGCCGCATTATGCTGGGCACTTTTGTACTAAGCGCAGGCTATTATGATGCGTATTACTCTAAAGGTCAAAAAGTTAGAAGGCTGTTGCGCGATAAGTGCAACGAGATTTTAGCCGAGTATGACTTTATGCTTACCCCTACTACCCCTTCTACCGCATTTAAAATTGGCGAAAATACCAGCGACCCGATTAAAATGTACCTGGAAGATATTTATACTGTTTTGGCAAACCTATCCGGATTGCCAGCCATCTCTCTACCCCTAGGTAAACACAGCAATGGCTTGCCTTTTGGGCTGCAACTAACCGGCCGTAATTTTGATGAGGCACGATTATTGCAATTCTCTTCTGCATTAGAAAACGATTACAAAGGGTAACCTTATTTAGTAATTAACAAAAAGTAGTGAAAAACTTACATTGGGCAGGGCAAAAACGCCTTGTGCCATTGAAACTTGGATACTACCTTGTGCGTTTAATATTTAGAGTAGACCCGGTAACCAAATAATAACAGATGAAGATTACATTCAGAACGGTATTGGCAACAGTAATGCTAGGTGCATTTGTTACAATTGCACAAGCAAATCCTACGCCACCAGACAGCACGCTAAGGCTGATTAAGGACGACCCTATTGCGGCCGCCTTGGACAGTTTAGCCTCATCTAAAATTTTAAACTCGGTAGACTTTTGCCCAAGTGGAGGTATTGCCGGAGATGATACCGCGCCTTATTTTGACGAAGCTACCTACCGTAAGCGTATGGCTAAGTTAGATGCTGCTTCTCCATTCGATTTGGTTTATAACGATGCGGTTAGGGCCTACATTGACCTTTACGCCGTTCGTAAACGTAGTATATCGAAAAAAATGCTGGGCCTTGCCCAAAACTATTTCCCTTTGTTTGAGGATAAACTGGCGCAATTTAACCTACCGCTGGAGCTTAAATACTTAGCTATTGTAGAGTCTGCACTTAACCCAGCTATCCGCTCTCGCGTGGGTGCCACAGGTTTATGGCAGTTTATGTACGGTACAGGTAAATTGTTTGGTTTAAACACCACATCATATGTTGATGAGCGTTGCGACCCATACAAATCTACCGTTGCGGCTTGCCGTTACTTTACTTACCTGTATGGCATATATCATGATTGGTCTTTAGTGCTTGCGGCTTACAACAGCGGCCCGGGTAACGTAAACAAAGCTATCCGCCGTTCTGGTGGTGGCCGTACCTACTGGGAAATACGCCCATACCTTCCACAAGAAACGCAAGGCTATGTGCCTGCTTTTATTGCGGTAAACTATGTAATGAACTACTCTGACGAGCATAACCTGAAAGCCATTATCCCGCCTATCAATGGCATGGATATGGATACAGTGCACGTAAACCACGAGGTATCACTAAAACAAATTTCTGATATTTTAGATGTGCCTTACGAAGATGTACGTTACTTAAACCCAAGCTATATATTAGGCATTATCCCTTACACCGGAGAGCCTTCTACCCTTGTGTTGCCACGTGCTAAAATTGCTGCGTTTATTACTAATGAGCGTGCTATTTATGACTATGCCGACCGTGCAAAACCAAACCGCAACTATAGCGTGCCAAGCCCAACAAACAGCACAGCATCTAAAGCTAATCAAAACATGGGTACCTCACTTACCAAAGTGGCGGCAAAATACCATACTGTTAAAGGTGGCGAGAGCTTAGGTACTATTGCATCGCGTTACCATGTTACCACTACTCAGATACGTAAGTGGAACGGTATGAAATCGAGCACGGTGCGTAAAGGCCAAACACTGGTTGTTAAACCTGCGGTAAAAGCCCCTGCAACAACTACTACAACTGATGCTCCAAAATCGGATGCTGCACCAGCTGATAACACAGGTACAGATAAAAAAGCAGACAACAATGATGTGGATAATACAAACACGGCATCATCTACAGACCCTGCTAAAACAACTGCACCTACCAAAACAACAAGCACCAATCCTGTTACTACTGCAAGCAGCGCAGCTAAAAAATATACCTATTACACTGTTAAGCGTGGTGATAACCTATCTGTCATCGCTAACAAGTATAAGGTGAATATTAACGATATTAAGAAATGGAACAACCTGCGCAGTAACAACTTGCAGGCGGGTCAAAAGCTTAAAATACAAACCAAATAATACGGTTTTACCTTATTCAAAAGCCCTCAACTATAATAGTTGGGGGCTTTTTATATACAGGATGCTCCAAACATTTGCATTGTATAAATACTATTATTACATTTGCAGCCCTTTAAATAAAGGAGGTCCTATAGCTCAGTTGGTTAGAGCAACAGACTCATAATCTGTGGGTCCCTGGTTCGAGCCCAGGTGGGACCAC